>JASUSX010000036.1 GCA_030445875.1 Clostridia bacterium | reverse complement strand
CACCTTAAGACCGGCTTCCGTGCCGCGCCCACCTCGTCCAGGCGGCGTACCGGGGTGTTATGGGGCGCCTCGTGGAGGACCTGGGGGTTCTCAACGGCCTCCCGGCAGATGGCGATCAGGGCGTCGCAGAAGGCGTCCAGGGTTTCTTTGGGCTCCGTTTCCGTCGGCTCAATCATCAGGGCCTCGGGGACAACCAGGGGGAAGTAGATGGTCGGCGCGTGGAAGCCGTAATCCAGGAGACGCTTGGCTATATCCAGGGTGTGGACGCCGGCGTCGTTGACATCTTGCGGGGGGGCGATAACAAACTCGTGCTTGCACACCCGGTCGAAGGGCACCTTAAAGTAGGGCTTAAGCCGCGCCAGCATGTAGTTGGCGTTCAAGACGGCCTGCTCGCTGGCTTTCTTTAAGCCCGCGGCACCCAGGGAACGGATATAGGTATAGGCCTTGACCATAACGCCAAAGTTACCGTAGAAGGATCGTACCCGGCCGATGGTCTGCGGCCGGTCGTAATCCAGGTAGTACTGGCCGCCGGCGTTGCGCGCCACCACCGGGACCGGCAGGAAGGGCACCAGGTGCTCCTTCACCCCCACCGGGCCGCTACCTGGACCGCCGCCGCCATGGGGGGTGGCGAAGGTCTTGTGCAGGTTCAAGTGCACCACGTCGAAGCCCATATCCCCGGGCCGGGCGAGACCCATGATGGCGTTCAGGTTGGCGCCGTCGTAGTAGAGGAGGCCGCCAGCACCATGGACCAGGGCGGCCATGGCCTCGATGTCGCTCTCAAAAAGTCCCAGGGTGTTAGGATTGGTAAGCATCAGGGCTGCTGTTAGCGGCCCTACGGCAGCCTGCAGGGCTGCCAGATCCACCAGGCCGCGTTCGTCCGAGGGGATCTGCACCACCTCCAGGCCGGCCATGGCAGCGCTGGCCGGGTTGGTGCCGTGGGCTGAGTCCGGCACCAGTACCTGGCGGCGCTCCCGGTCGCCGCGGCTGCGGTGGTAGGCGGCGATGATAGCAAGGCCGGTATACTCGCCGTGGGCACCGGCGGCTGGCTGCAGGGTTATGGCGTCCATACCGGTGATCTCTGCCAGGTAACCCTGCAGGTTATACATGAGTTCCAGGGCACCCTGGGCTGCCTCTACCGGCACCAGGGGGTGCAGGCCGGTGAAGCCAGGGAGATTGGCAGCCGCTTCGTTGACCTTGGGGTTGTATTTCATGGTACAGGAACCTAAGGGGTAGAAGCCGGTATCGACCCCGTAGTTCATACTCGACAGGCGGGTAAAATGGCGTACTACTTCTACTTCGCTCAATTCCGGCAGGGCCGCGTCTTGCTTACGGCGGCTGCCGGCCGGTAGATAATCTACTACTTCCCCCGGCACGTCGCACTCCGGCAGGGTATAGCCCCGCCGGCCGGGGGCACCTAACTCAAAGAGTAGTGGTTCCGTCCTCATGCCAGCACACCTCCCATGGCCGCTACCAAAGCGTCGATTTCCTCCCTGGTCCGCGCTTCCGTGACGGTAATCAGTATAGCCCCTTCGAGCTCGGGGTAGAAAGGCCCCAGGTCGAAGCCGGCGGCAAACCCTTGCGCCGCCAGGCCCCGGGCCACAGTGTCCGGCGGGAGTTTCGTCTTCAAGACAAACTCGCAGAAGAAGGGGTCGCCCAGGAGCGGCGTCACACCCGGCAGGGCGGCCAGCTCCTTTTGGGCGTAGTGGGCCTTCAGGAGGCACTGGCGGGCTACTTCTTTAAGGCCTTCCTTACCCAGGGCCGCGAGATAGATGGTGGCGGCCAGGGCGCAGAGGGCTTCGTTGGAGCAGATATTGGAGGTGGCTTTTTCCCGCCGGATATGCTGTTCCCGCGCCTGGAGGGTGAGGACATAGGCGCGTTTACCTTCCACATCGGTGGTCTGGCCGACGATGCGGCCTGGCAGGCGGCGCACCAGCTTCTCCCGGGCGGTGATAAAGCCCAGGTAAGGCCCGCCAAAGTTTAAGGGGTTGCCCAGGCCCTGGCCTTCGCCCACGGCCAGGTCGGCGCCGTATTCCCCGGGGGCCGCGAGAACACCTAAGGAAATGGGGTCCACAACAGCGATACTTAAGGCCGCAACCCGGTGGGCCAGGTCCGTAGCTGCCGCCATATCCTCTATCTGGCCCAGGAAGTTGGGGTTCTGCAGGATGACTCCGGCTACCTCCTTGCCAGCCATCCTGTCCAGGGCGGCCAGGTCCGTACGTCCCCCCGCTAGGGCGATTTCCTCAATCTCCATCCCCTGGCCGCGGGCGTAGGTGGCCAGCACCGTCCGGTATTGGGGGTTGACGGCCCGCGAGACCAGGACCTTCTGGCGCCGGGTGGTGTTGCAGGCTACCAGGGCCGCCTCGGCGGTGGCCGTGGCGCCGTCGTAATGGGAGGCTGTGGCTACATCCAGGCCGGTTAACTGGCATATCAATGTTTGAAATTCAAAAATGGCCTGTAAAGTCCCCTGGCTGATCTCCGGCTGGTAGGGTGTGTAAGCGGTATAAAACTCGGAACGGGCCAGGAGGTTATTTACTACGCTGGGAATGTAGTGTTCGTAGGCTCCGGCGCCCAGAAAGGAAATGAGCCTTTTATTCTTCCCGGCCATTTCCTCCAGGTGGCGCCAGGCTTCAGCCTCCGCCAGGGGCCGGGGTAGTTCCAGCTCCCGGCCCAGGCGGACAGTGGCTGTTATGTCACTAAAAAGCTCTTCCATCCGGTTGGCACCGCAGGCTGCCAGCATCTGCTGCTGCTCCGCGGCCGTGGTGGGAACGTATGGCATCCCCTACTCCCCCTTTTCCTCCTTCACCATCTGCTGGTAGGCACTGGCGTCCATCAGGTCTTCCACTTCGCCCGGGTCGCTCATTTCCAGCTCGATCATCCAGCCCTTGCCATATGGGTCGGCATTGATGTCCTGGGGGGCGTCCAGGAGGGCCTCATTAATGGCTACGACCTTGCCCCCTACCGGGGCGTAGATGTCGGAAGCCGATTTGACGGACTCGACGACGCCGAAACTGTCACCGGCGGCCAGTTCATCGCCCACCTGGGGTAGCTCGACAAAGACGATGTCCCCCAGGGCTTCCTGGGCGTAGTCGGTGATGCCGATGCGGGCGCGGTTGCCCTCGACTTCCACCCATTCATGGTCCTTGCTGTAATGCAGGTTGGCGGGAAAATCCATCTGGCAATTCCTCCTTTAGATAGGGTCTCAGTTAATCTCGTGACCGGCGGTAGAAGGGGAGTTCCACCACCACGGCGCGGTGCCCGCGGCCGCGGATGCTCACCTCTACTTCGGCGCCGGCCCCAGCAGTTCCTGCTGCCACCAGGGCCAGGGCGATATTTTTCCCCAGGGTGGGGGCGTAGGAACCGGAGGTGACATAACCGCTTTCCCGGCCTGCCACCAGTACAGGGTATCCTGGCCGGGCAATGCCCCGGTCGACCATGGCCAGGCCAATGAGTTGCCGGTTTATGCCCCCTTCCTTTTGCGCTGCCAGGGCCGCCCGGCCGTTAAACTCGCCCTTCTCAAGTTTGACAAAGCGGCCCAGGCCCACCTCCAGGGGGCTGATGGTGGGGCTTAACTCGTGGCCGTAGAGGGGCAGGGCCGCCTCCAGGCGTAAAGTATCCCTCGCCCCCAGGCCGGCCGGCACCAGGCCCACCCCCTGGCCGGCGGCGAGGATACCCCGCCACATAGCCGGGGCCTGGCCGGCCTCAAAGTAAAGTTCAAAACCGTCCTCACCGGTGTAGCCGGTGCGGGAAATGAGGCAGTCCACCCCCAGGACCTGGCCCCTGGTCCAGCGGTAGTAACCCAGGGGGGCCAGGTCAACCCCCGCCAGGGGCTGGAGGATAGCCAGGGCCCGTGGCCCCTGGAGGGCCAGTTGGGCCGTAACCGGGGAGATATCCTTTACTTCTACCCGGTAATCGCTGGCGTTCTCCTGAATCCAGGCCAGGTCCTTTTCGATATTAGCGGCGTTGACGACCAGGAGGTACTCCCCCTCCCCCCGGGGGTAGACCAGGAGGTCGTCGACAACACCCCCCTCCGGGTAGCACATGGGGCTGTAAAGGATCCGGTCGCCGGTGGCCCGCGCGGCGTCGTTGGCGATCAGCTTTTGCACCAGGGGCAGGGCGTCCGGCCCTTTGACGCTAATCTCACCCATGTGGGAGACGTCGAAGAGCCCGGCTACCGTACGCACCCGCCGGTGTTCTTCAATTATGCCGCCGTACTGGACGGGCATTAGCCAGCCGCCGAACTCCACCATCTTCGCCCCCGCGGCTACATGCTCGGTGTACAGGGGCGTCTTTTTTAGTTCTGGCACTGCATCCACCCCGCTTTTGTTTAGTATGTCCAAATAAAAAAGCCATCGCCGTAGAACACGGTGATGGCCTCTGTCCTGGTACCTGAGAGATTGGCAATAACTTGCCTTCCCCTTTGGTGCCCCTTAACTTAAATTAAGGGAACTCTCCAGAGTTGGGTCCGGGAGTAGTACTTTTGCCTGAGAGGTTCCTTCCCCCGTCACCCCCGGGGAAAATTGCTCCTTCGGCGCCCTGGCAGGGACTCTTCCACTCCCTTCATCCGCCCCTTATGCAATTATATAGTATTATATTCGCCGTATGGCTATAAATTCCTGCTGCCCGGGGGAGCCGGAGACAATATTTTCTGCTCCACCAGCGGCCTGATTAAAACAAGTATCTATGCCCCTGATAAGCGGCCCAGATGAGGTCCAGCACGTCTTTCTCCAGGCTGGCAACAGCCCGTCCCCGGGCATCAAATTTTACCTCCTGCACCCTGCCGGCCAGCCGGACCTTGAAGACTGGTTCCTCCCCACCGGATAACAGCAGAAAGCCGCTGTTCGGGCTGTCGTCGAAGTCTGCCGCGCTCCAGAAAAGGGTTAATTTATCCCGGTAGGGAGCGCCGGTGTAGGGGCAGAAGGTGGCGCAGTTGCCACATTCATTGCACAGGCCGTCCACATGGAGGACCTGGCTGCCCACAGCAATGTTGGCCCTGTTGGGGCATACCTCCGTACAGGTGTGGCAGATATAACTGCACTCCAGGCACCTCTTGTGCTCCCGGTCCAGGCCCGGCGCCGCATTTTGCAGGACGCCTTTTTTCTCCTGCAACGCAGCCAGCCTCTGCTGGGAGTCAAACGCTACCTTCACCTCGGCGGCGGGCCAGGCCAGGCCCTCCCTGGCCAGGATAGCCCGGGCCACCTTGCTGCCGTCAGCAATAGCCTCCACTATGGTGGCCGGGCCGCGCAGGGCGTCGCCCCCGAGGAAGACATCGGCCACCCCGGTCTCATTGGTGGCCGGATCTACGGCCACCCGGCCCCGCCCATCCACCTGGATGCCGTTTCGCGCCAGGAAGCTGTAGTCTACCTCCTGGCCAATGGCCGCTAATACGCTGTCGACGGCCAGATCCTCAAACTCGCCTTCCCTGGCCACGGCAACCGGCCTGCCCGTGGCATCCGGTTCCGCCAGCCTCATCTTCTGGCAGTGCAAAACCCCTGCCACCCAGGCCCTGGGGGCGAGAAGCTCCTTCAGGACCACGCCCTCCGCCAGGGCCTCTTTTAGTTCCTCCCTGCTCGCCGGCATGTACTCCCGGGTTCTTCTATAGATAATGTAGACCCTTTCCACACCTTCTACCCGTAAGGCCGCCCGGGCGGTATCCAGGGCCGTATTCCCGCCACCGATGACGGCCACCCTTTTCCCCAGGCGCACCGCCCCCCGGTCTGCTTTGTACTGCTCCAGGAATTCCACGGCGGCCAGCACTGGCCCGTCGCAGCTCTCCAAGGCCAGGGGCTGGGATTTCCCCGCCCCCGTGGCCAGGAAGACATACTGATACCCGTCCCTTTTGAGCCGGGCAATGTCGAAATTGGGGTCGGCCCCCAGCTGGAAGGTGACTCCCGTACCCCGGATTAGTTCCAGGTCGCTGGCCAGGGCTTCCGCCGGAATACGGAAATCAGGGATAACATAGGCCACCGTGCCCCCTGGTTTTTCCCTCCGGTCAAAAATGGTGACGTCCAGGCCGGCCCGGGCGAGGAAATAGCCCGCCGCCAGGCCTGCGGGGCCAGCCCCGATAATGGCCACCCGCGCCGGTTTTTTCCCCGCCCCAGGTATAGCCTGCTGCCGGTAGGCCCGGAAACCCCAGGTAGCCGCCACCTTTTTCAGGGCGCGGATGCGCACCGGTTCGTCATAATCCAGGCGCGTACATTTAGCGGCACAGGGCTGGGGGCAGATGGTACCAGTGATGAAAGGAAGGGGGTTCTTAGTAGTGATAAGTTCGAACGCCTCGCCGTACCTCTTCTCCCCCACCAGCCTGATATACTCGGGGATATCCTGGCCGATGGGGCAGCCTACGGTACACGGCGCGATAAAGCAATCGATCAGGGGGAGTTGCCGGGCTATTTTACGGCTCCCGGCTCCCCTTTTTTCCTTCATGTAGTCGGGGTCGCGGAAGGCACTGGCCGCCAGCTCCGCCAGCTTCTCAACGTCAACGGTATCCCTGCCGTCCCCGGGGAGGGAAGACGCCAGTTCCCCGGCTATTTGCTGGAGCCTGAGATAGCCACCCGGCTTTAAGAGGGTCGTCGCCATGGTAACAGGCCATATCCCCGTGGCCACTATGCGGCCGGCGTTAAAAGCGTCCGCCCCGCCAGCGTAAGAAATCCGCAGCCGGCCGGCAAACTCCGTAGCCAGCCTGGCGGCCAGGTTAATGGTCAGGGGGTACAGCGCCCGGCCCGAGAGGTACATCTCCTCGCCCGGCAAGTCGCCTTTCAAGTTCTGTACCGGCAGGGTATTGGAGAGTTTGACGCCAAAACCCCTCTCCTGCTCCCGGGCAAAGTCCTGCAGCCTTTTTAATAGGGCCAGGCCCTCGTCGTACTGCAGGTCGTGGCTGAAGGATTCCCTTTTTAGCAGGATATAGCTGTACCCCATCCCGGCCAGGGTGTCCCGGACAAATTCATAACCCAGCAGGGTGGGATTCAGCTTGACAAAGGTGTGCAGTTCCTTTTCCCCCAGGAGGTAGCGGCAGATAGTCTCGATTTCCGCCGGGGGGCAACCGTGCATGGTAGAAAGGGTGACGGAGGTGCAGATATGGGGCGAGATGTTATCGATAAACTCAGCATCCATCGCCGTAAAACTGTTAACCTCTTCCCTCAAAACCGCTTTACACTCCTGGAAGACAGCGGTGGCGGAGGCATCCTTTAGCCCCTCGATGAATTTATCGACCCGGGGGGATTGGATCCCCTTTAAGTCGTAGCCGACGCTCATATTGAAGATAAAGCCCCGCGCATCGATTCCCCAGAGTTCCTTTTGCAGGACGTGCAGCAAAAACCATGCCTTGACGTACTCGCTAAAGGCTTCCTCAATGGCCAGCTCAGTTGACCACTCGACGTTATAACCTTCATCCCCGGCGTCGATACAGGGTTTCTCGATGTCCAGTTTATCTAACACCTGTACAGTCTTCAGCTCAAAAAACCTGCCCCCGGCCAGGTAGGCAGCGGCTATATTCTGGGCCATCTGGGTGTGGGGACCGGCAGCCGGCCCGATGGCGCCCTCCAGGTACTCGCCAAAGAGCTGCCGGCTGGTTCCCCCCCGGGGCCGGTAGAATTTTTCCTGCGGGATGCCGAAAATGCTCCGGTGTTGCTGGTACTCGGCCAGGATCCAGTGCAATAGTTTCCTGAACGGTACCGGCTGCATGATGCCGCCCATTCCTTCTCCCCCCATCAACCGTGGTAGATGCTTTTATTTGTATTTAATTCAGCAAAAGATAATTTAATCCTGCTTATCCAAAGGCCTTTCTCCCCCTGCCTACCTTTCCTCCCGGTCATAGGGTATGGAGAGGGCCCCTGGCGCCCCGATGTGCTTGACCAGGGTCTGGCGGGTAGCGATAATCAAGACCACCAGGGTCAGGACATAGGGCAGCATCTTTAAGAAAAAAGAAGGGATAGAGATTTTGGTAGCTGCCTGCAGGGTATAGGTCAGGGCATCCACGCCGCCAAAGAGGTAAGACCCCAGCAAGGCCTTCACCGGGTCCCAGACGGCGAAGATCACCAGGGCCACGGCGATCCAGCCCCGCCCGGCCGTCATATTCTCCAGCCAGCTAGGGGCATAAGCCAAAGATAGGAAGGCGCCCCCGGCCCCGGCCAGCATACCCCCCATGATGACGTAGAGGTAGCGCAGGGCAAAGACGTTGACCCCCAGGGCATCGGCCGCCGCCGGGTTTTCGCCAATAGCCCGCAGGTTCAGGCCCGGCCGGGTGCGGTAAAAATAATACCAGAGACAGGGTACCAGGATATAGGTCAGGTAAACCAGGGGGTCATGGCGAAAGAGTACCGGGCCAATGAAGGGGATGTTCGCCAGGCCGGGGATAGCTACGGCCTTAAAACTTACCGGCAAAGGGACGCCTACATAGGGTTTGCCCAGGAAGCCGCTTAAACCGGTGCCGAAGATCGTCAGGGCCAGGCCGGTTACTACCTGGTTGGCCCGCAGGGTGATGGTCAGGAAGGCAAAGATGGCAGCCGTAAAACCGGCCGCCAGCAGGGCTACCAGGAAGCCCAGCCAGGGGCTACCCGTACGTACGGCGACCATAAAGCCGCTCACCGCTCCTACCAGCATCATGCCTTCCACCCCCAGGTTTAAGACGCCGGCCCGCTCGGCCAGGATTTCCCCCAGGGCGGCGTAAAGGATGGGGGTGCCGGCAGTAATGGCTGCCGCCAGGGCGGCGATCCAGACGGAGTTTTCCACGTTACTTCGCCTCCTTACGGCCAAAGTGCAGGCGGTAGCGGGTTAGAATCTCGCCACCCAGGACAAAAAAGAGGATGGCTCCCTGGAGCATGGACACCGTCGCCGCTGGTACCCCGGCAGTCTGGACGCTATAACCGCCCACAATAAGGCCGCTGAAAAAGAATGATACCAGGATAATTGCCGCCGGGTGGAGTTTGGCCAGCCAGGCGATGATAATGGCCGTATAACCGTACCCCGGGGAAATACCGTGCTGCAGGCGGTGGGTAATACCCGCCACCTCGCTCATACCGGCCAGGCCGGCCAGGGCGCCGCTTAACAACATGACCAGGATGATATTACGTTCAATCTTAATTCCCGCATAGCGGGCGGCCCGGGGGCTTTCACCGCTCACCCGGATCTCATAGCCCCAGCGGGTACGCCAGAGGGTAATAGCCAGGAGGATAGCCGCTACCAGGGCAAAAACCAGGCCCAGGTGCACGCGGGTGCCGGCGATGACCGGCAGGGTTGCCGCCTTGCTAAAGGGAGCGGTTAAGGGGAAATTAAAGCCCTTGGGGTCCTTCCAGGGGCCGTAAACCAGGTAATCCACCCACAGGATGGCCACGTAGTTCAGCATTAAAGTCGTAATAACCTCATTGACACCCCATTTGGCCCGGGGCAGGGCCGGCAACAGGGCCCAGAGGCCACCCATGATCACGCCGGCGACAAGCATGGCCGGCAGCATGATATAGGCCGGTAAATGGGGAAAGGTCAGGGCTACCCAGCTTGCTCCGAAGGCACCCATATAGAATTGCCCCTCGGCCCCGATATTCCACAGGAGCATACGAAAGGCTATAGAAACGCCCAGGCCGGTGAGCATCAAAGGGATGGCCTTGACGACTGTTTCCGATAAACCGTATTTAGAGCCAATAACACCATTGAGCATATCCTGGTAGACCTTCAAAGGGCTAAATCCCGTCGCTGCCAGGAAGATGCCCCCCACCAGCAGGGCCATGAAGACAGCAAGGACTGGGACGATCACAACCATAACCCGCGAGGGCTCCAGGCGCTTTTCCCAGGTGAGAAAAGATCCGGCCATCAGGCACCTACCTCCATTCTCTTCGCCCCGGCCATCATCAGGCCCAGGTCTTCAATGCTGGCCTCGTCGGTAGCCACCAGGCCCATGATCTCTCCTTCATACAGGACGGCTATACGGTCGGCCAGGCAGAAGAGTTCTTCCAGATCCTCGGAGATTAACAGGATAGCTGTCCCGGCAGCCCTTTGCTCCAGCAGAAGACGATGCACTGTTTCTGTAGCCCCGACATCCAGGCCCCGGGCCGGGTAAACAGCTACCAGGAGGCGCGGCTGGCTGGAAATCTCCCGGGCTAAAAGCAGCCGCTGCAGGTTGCCCCCGGACATCATCTTCACCGGGGCATCCAGGCCCGCCATCTTTACCCGGAAGCGCTCTACCAGTTCCCGCGCCCACTGGCGCGCCGCCCGCCTGTTCATGAGGGTCCGGCCCCAGCGGGGGTTTCGGTACTCCTTGAGGAGCAGGTTATCAACCGCGCCCAAATTTGGCACCAGGCCCGTACCCAGGCGATCTTCGGGTATATAACCTACCCCGGCGCTGATCACCCGGCAGGGATCGCACTGGCCCAGTTCCTGGCCGGCGACGCTAATCTTGCCCCCCTGGCAGGGCCGCAAGCCGGCAATTGTTTCCGCCAGTTCCCGCTGCCCGTTGCCAGCTACCCCGGCGATTCCCAGGATCTCGCCGGCGTACACCGACAGGTTAAGGCCTTTTAAGGCCGGCAAGCCTTTATCATTTAACGCCCTGAGGCCCTTGATCTCCAGGACTTTTTCTCCCTTCCGGGTGGTATCTTTTTTTACCTGCCACAAGATTTCCCGGCCGACCATCAGGCGGGCCAGTTCCTTCTCGCTGGTCTCGCTCTTTTTCACCGTGGCCACCGTTTTCCCACCCCGCAGGATGGTGATGGTGTCGGCAGCATCCATCACTTCCTGCAGCTTGTGGGTAATAAAGATTACGGCACAACCCCCGGCGGCCATTTTCTTCAAAGTCTGGTATAAATCCCGGGCCTCCTGGGGGGTTAAAACAGCCGTCGGCTCATCCAGGATCAGTACCCGGGCATGGCGGTAAAGGAGTTTGATAATCTCCACCCGCTGTTGCTCACCTACTGAAAGCTGCCAGATGCGAGCCTGGGGGTCGACCTGGAGGCCATATTCCTTGGATAGGGCGGCTATCTCCCCTGCCAGTTTACCTAAGTTAAGCCGCAGGCCACCCTTTAGACCCAGGGCCACGTTTTCCGTCACTGTAAAGGGCGCCACCAGGCGGAAATGCTGGTGCACCATGCCGATGCCTGCCTCAATGGCGTCCCTGGGCGAGCGAAAACTCACCCTCTGCCCGCCCAGGTAAATCTCGCCGCCGTCGGGGCGGTAAAGCCCGGTCAGGATACTCATCAGGGTGCTTTTCCCGGCCCCGTTTTCTCCCAGGAGGGCATGGATCTCCCCCGCCCGGACGGCCAGGTTCACCCCGTCGTTGGCCACCACGCCGGGAAAGACCTTGGTTATCCCCCGCATTTCGACCAGGGGTACTGCCATAAAAATTCCTCCGCTTCCCGCCATTCTCTTGGGTCGCTAGCAAGGGATTAGCGCCTCCGGCTAGTTCCCTTACCAGTTGTTAATAATTCGCTCTCTGAAGGCTGAATCCTGCCCTGGAATATAATATATAATTAAATTTCGTTTGATAAGTATTGTATTACTTAACCCCTAATTTATGGTTAAGGCCGTGGAAATAAATCCCACGGCCCACCGCCCTTGAGCGAAGCACTTATTTCGGGATGTCGCCCTCTACGCCTTCGACAAACCAGTTAAACCCGAGGACATCCTCATGGCTCATCTTCTGGCCTTCCGGCACCCGGACTTTGCCGCTCTGGTCCTTGATGGGTCCCTGGAAGACATAGAATTTGCCGTCGATAATCTCCTGCTTCTTCTTGCTCACCAGGTCACGTACCTCCTGGGGCACCTTATCGTTATAAGGTCCCAGGTCGACAATACCGTCTTTCATGGTACCATAGTAGTCTTCCGACTTCCAGGTCCCGTTTTTGACGGCTTCCACAGTCTGCACATAGTAGGGGCCCCAGTTCCATACGGGGGAAGTCAGGTTGGCCTGGGGAGCAAACTGGCGCATATCGGCGTTATAGCCAATACCGTACTTACCCCGTTCCTGGGCTGCCTGCTGCGGTCCCGGGGTATCCTGGTGCTGGGCAATCACATCGGCGCCGGCATCCAGGAGGCTTAGCGCCGCCTGTTTTTCCGTACCCGGATCATACCAGGTATTGGTCCAGACTACCTTGACCTTC
>JASUSX010000035.1 GCA_030445875.1 Clostridia bacterium | reverse complement strand
CGAATTACTGCAAAATACCCCAAAGCCGGAAAGGGTCAAAGGCATATATTATGTTTCTGTGCAAGGTCTCTTTTTGCCTACTACATCTTTACACATACCACTACCATTTTTACCTTGCTTTCGACCCGAGCAGACGGTATAATGATGGTAGTTGCCTGGATACTACGGGCCACGGAGGCCTGCTGGCCTGCCTGAAGGCAGGCTGGCTACCCGTGGCCATTTTTATTGGCCGGGGAGCCGCGTCACCCTATTATAAACTTTGAGGAGGTCTACCAGCATGCATATTCCCGACGGTTACTTAAGCCCCCAGACCTGCGCCGTTTTAGGGGCCGCCATGCTCCCGGTGTGGGGGACAGCCGCCCGCAAGGTCAAAGCTACCCTCAAGGCCCGGCAAGTACCCCTCCTGGCCCTGGGCGCCGCCTTTTCCTTTACCATTATGATGTACAATATCCCCATCCCCGATGGCACCACGGCCCATGCCACCGGCGGCGCCCTCCTGGCCATCCTCCTGGGCCCCTGGGCAGCTTCCATCGGCCTTTCCATCGCCCTGGCCATCCAGGCCCTCTTCTTTGGCGACGGCGGTATCCTGGCCTTCGGCGCCAACGCCTTCAATATGGCTTTTATTCAGCCCTTTGCCAGTTACTACGTCTACCGGCTCTTGGCCGGCAGGTCGCCCGTAGCCCCAGGCCGGCGTTTCCTGGCAGCTGCCGTCGCCGGCTTTGCCGGCATCAACCTGGCGGCCCTGGCTGCCGCGGTGGAATTCGGCCTTCAGCCCACCCTTTTCCATACAGCCAGCGGGACGCCCCTGTACAGCCCCTACCCCTTAGCCCTGGCTGTCCCGGCCATGACCCTGGCCCATCTCCTGGTGGCCGGGCCGGTGGAGGGTATCGTCACCGGCCTGGTGGTGCGCTACCTGGGACGGGTGCAACCCCACTTACTCCAGCAGGAAGCGGGAGGTGGGGGGGTAACCCCGGGCGGGGGCGCTAGCTCCGGCCTGAAGAAACTGGCCCTGGGGCTAGCCATCCTGGTTGTCCTGTCCCCCCTGGGCCTGCTGGCCGCCGGTACGGCCTGGGGCGAATGGTCCCCCGAGGAGCTGCAGCAGATGCTGGGCTTTGTCCCGCCCGGCATGGTGGCCCTGGCCTCCCGCTGGTCCCATGCCCTTTTCCCCGACTATGCCGTGCCGGGCCTGGAAGGTAGCTGGGTGGCTGCGGCCCTGGGTTATATCCTTTCCGCCCTGGTAGGGCTGGGTTTAATCGCAGGGATCTTCCTGATCATTCATAAATTAGCAGCAGGGAAGCCCAAGGACGGCGCTGGCTACCATGCCCGCTAAGGACTTGCCCGCCTGGCTGTTGCAAAATAACCATACCCCCCTCCAGGTAAAAGGAAAAAAGCGGCGGCCGGGTTTCGGCGAAAAGACCCTGCGGGATCTCGCCCGCGCCGGCCAGGAGGTCCTTTTTGCCGAGGAATTGGCCGGGTACCGGGGCTGGCTGCAGGGCCTTGATCCCAGGTTCAAGCTCTTGAGCCTCCTGTGGCTGGCCGTGGTGGCCGGCCTGGCCCGCCATCCCCTGACCTTGGTCTGGCTGTACGGGGGGCTGGTCGGCTTGGCCTATTATTCACGGATACCCCTGGGACCCTTTCTCAAGCGGGTCTGGCTCCTGGTGCCCTTATTTACCGGTATAATGGTCCTGCCTTCCGTGTTCAACTGGGTGCGGCCAGGGGAGCCCCTGGTAGTCCTCCTTAATCTAGCCGGCCCCCTCCACCTGGGTCCCTGGCAGTTGCCGGCCCAGCTGGCCATCACCCGCCAGGGTGCAGCCGGGGCCGGGCTCCTCATCCTGCGGGTAGGGGTGACTGTTTCTCTGGCCTTCCTGGTGACCATGACCACCCGCTGGGTGGCCCTGTTAAGGGCCCTGCGGGTCTTCCGGGTGCCCCGGGTTTTTATCTTAACTCTAGCTATGACCTACCGCTACATCTTTTTGCTCCTGCAAACCACAGAAGAGATGTTCATAGCCCGCCAGAGCCGCCTGGTAGGGCGGGCGGACCTGCAGATGAACCGCCACTTCCTGGCCGGGGCCATGGGTAATCTGCTGCTCAAAGCTTATGCTTTGAGTGAGGAAGTCTATCAGGCCATGGTCGCCCGGGGTTACCGGGGGGAAGGGCGCTGCTTGGACGAAAGGGGCATGTCCGCCCGGGATTACTGGTACTGCGGCGGGATAGTTTTGGTGGGATTAATCCTTTTAGGTGGCGATTATTATCTTGGCCTCTAAAGCCCTTTATACCCTGCAGGATGTCGGCTACGCCTACGATGACGGCCATCCCGTCCTGGAAGGAATAAACTTGACCATCAACGCCGGGGAGAAGGTAGCCCTCCTGGGGGCGAACGGCTCGGGCAAGTCCACCCTGCTACGCCTCCTGGACGGCCTGCTCTTTCCCCGGCAGGGTACGATAGCGTTTGACGGCCAGGAATTGACCGAGGCCCATCTGGAGGACGAAGGTTTCTTCCTGGCCTTTCGCCGCCGGGTGGGTTTTGTCTTTCAGGATTCCGAGGCCCAGCTCTTTAACCCCAGCGTCAGGGAAGAGCTGGCCTTCGGCCCTTTGCAACTGGAACTGCCGGCAGCCGCGGTGAAGGAGCGGGTGGATTCCCTCCTGGACCTCCTGGGCCTGGCCGACCTGGCCGACCGGCCGCCCCATAAATTGAGCGGTGGGGAAAGGAAGAAGGTAGCCCTGGGGTCCGTCCTGGCCAGCAACCCGGAAGTGCTGCTCCTGGATGAGCCTACGGCCGGCCTGGACCCCCGTAGCCAGCGCTGGCTGGTGGAGATGCTGGTTCAGTTAAACCAGGCCGGTAAGACCATCATCACCGCCACCCACGACCTGGCCGTGGTACCAGTAATCGCCGACCGGGTCTTCGTTCTGGGGGAAGACCACCGCCTGGCGGCGGCGGGCCCGCCCCGGGAAATCCTGGCCGAGCGCGAACTCTTAATGCGGGTCAATCTGATTGACGCGGCCTTCCACGAGCACCACCACCAGGGCTATTTCCACCTGCACGCCCATTAGTTATATCCGCCGCGTACCTTTACCGGCCGGTCTTCGGGCCGGGCGGGTGGGCGCCTGGGTGGTGGCCCTGGCGGTTTGGCGAATCAGCTCGTCCAGTTTCGTGGGTGAGATAGCAGGCGAGCCGGCATTGACGCGGGGCAGGGCTAGGGGGTTGCTCTGGTGGGAGACCACGCCGGGTTGGACGGTAAAGACGAGCTTGAAGCCGGCCCGGGTGGCGGCCTGGATGGCCAGGGGACCGGCCGCCCCAAAGGGCAGGGCCAGGGCATAGACCGGCTGCTTGAGTTGGGCCTCGATCTCCTGCCGGGAGCGCAGCAGGTCCTGGTAGATCATGTTAACGAAAGCGTCCGGGGTCTGGCCCTGGAGGGGTCCGGCCATCAGGGGGCCCTGTTTGCCGTTAGCGTGGGTACCATAGTTATGCAGGTTATAGGTATGGGATTGGGTAATAAACCCGGCGGCTGCCATTTCCCGGGCTTCCTCCCAGCCAAAATACCTGTGAACGCCTACTTGATGGCCGGCGTAGCTGACAATAGTAAAGGCGACGGCCGGCATTTGCTCCCGGCGCAACGCCGGCAGGGCGTACTTATAGACACTCTCGTAACCGTCATCGAAGGTAATGAGGACGGCGTTAGGGGGAACAGGGCCGCCCTTTAAGAATTGCTGCAACTGGTCCAGGCTGATGACGTTATAGCCCCGGGTATGGAGCATAGCCAGCTGGCTGGCGAAACGTTCCGGGGAGATGACCAGGCCGGGGCGTTCCTGGGAGTCCAGGTGGTGGTACATGAGAACCACCACTTTATCCCGGTAAAAAACCTGGCCCGGGGAAGTACTGGCGGCTGGCGTGATGGTTGGGGACTGGGGTGCTGGGGCCCCGGTGGCTACCGGTAGGGTTGGTTTATCGCCCTGGGACGGGGTTGGAGGGGAAGGAACAAAATGTTTGAACAAAAAAGGCAGGCTAATAAAGAGGGCAGCAGCAACCAGAGCGACGGCTATCTTCTTCAAAGTACGGGCCTCCCGATCAACAGCTAGCTTCAGTTTAGCACACTTAACATAAAAGGGGAACGGGCTGGCAAGATTTTTTAGACCCGGTGCAGGATAGCCCCGGAGTTGGCGGCCAGGGGCAGGGCGATCCGGCTGTCCTGTACGGTGAAGTAGCGGTCGCCTAAACCGTCCCGCAGGGTTTGGCCGTCGGGGAAGGCCAGGTCGCCTGCTGCCAGGTTGACGGTTTGCGGGGCGTCGCTGGTATTCAGGACCACAATGACCCTTTCCTCCCCGATGCGGCGGGCATAGGCGTAGACCGCGGCTGCATCATCGCTAAAGAGGGGTTCGAAAAAGCCGCGCCGCAGGGGCGCCAACTGGTGGCGCAGGGCAATGAGGCGCCGGTAAAGGCCCTGCAGATCCTGATCCCAGGCGCCCGGATCCCATGGCATAGTACGGCGGCAATCGGGATCCGGGCCGCCGGTGAGGCCGACCTCGTCGCCGTAGTAAATCAAAGGGGCACCGGGGTAGGTTAGCTGGAGGATGATGGCTGGCCGCAGGTGGGTGACAGCTTCGCCGTAGCTCCCGGAATGGCCGGGCAGGCTGCGTAGCCCTTCCTGGAAGGCGGTGATGACCCGGGCGGTATCGTGGCTACCCAGCAGGTTCAGGAGGGCAAAGTTGGCGGCCTCCGGGTAGCGCAGGCGGATAAGGCCCAGGAGGAAGTCCAGGGTGGAGAGGGGGAAGCGTCGCCGGGCAAAGTAGGCCAGGACCAGGTCGCGGAAGAGGTAATTCATCACCCCGTCGAAGAGGCCGGCCTGGAGCCAGAAACGGGCGTCATGCCATATCTCGCCCACAATGTAGGCCTCGGGGTTGGTGGCTTTGACCTGCTGGCGGAACTCCTGCCAGAAGGTGGGCTCGATTTCGTTGGGCACATCCAGGCGCCAGCCGTCGCTGCCGGCCTCCCGCAGCCAGTAGGTGCCCACCTGGAGCAGGTAATTACGTACTTCAGGATTGGTAGCCTTGAGCTTGGGCAGGCTGGGGATATCCCACCAGCAGGCGTAGTTGGCCGGGGGCCCGCTGTTAACCGGGAAGCCGTGAAAGTAGTACCAGTCGCGGTAAGGGGAAGCGGGGCCGCGGGCCACCACATCCCGGAAAGCAAAGAAATCGGTGCCTGTGTGGTTAAAGACACCGTCCAGGATCAGGCGCATACCGGCGGCGTGGAGGGACTCCGTCAGGCGTACCAGGGTGGTCGTGTCCCCCAGGGCCGGGTCAACGGCCAGGTAATCGCTGGTATTATAGCGGTGGTTGGAAGGAGAAGCGAAGATGGGGTTAAGCCACAGGACGTTAACCCCTAAAAACCTCAGATAGGGTATTTTAGCCCGGATGCCTTCCAGGTCGCCACCGAAGAAGTTGTCCCGGGTGGGGTCTTCTCCCCAGGGGCGGGTGCCGGGTGGGTCGTTGGCCGGGTCGCCGTTGTAAAACCGATCGGGAAAGATCTGGTAGGAGACGGCATCGTAGATCCAATCGGGGACGGTAAAGATATCCGCCGCGCCCCAGCGATAAAAAAACGGCCTTTCCCCCGACCTGTCGCCCCTGGCCAGGAGGTAGCAGGGTTCCTTGCCCTTGACCTGGCTGCGGAAAAAATAGCGGCACTCCCAGGGCCGGGAGAGCTCGATCTCCGCCTGGTAGTAGAGGTAATGGGGGGTGCGGGCGTAAAGGTACATGGGGGCGGCCTGGAGGCTGCCATCTTCGTAAACTACCTGGCAGGATTGCTGCTCCTGGCGCCCGGCCTTCAGGCGCAGGAGGACTTTGTTGGCCGCCAGGGGCTGGCAAAAACGCCTGTTCAGGTGATGGTAGAGCATAGGCCGTACCTCCGCGAGATAACCGTAAGTAAGTATAATCTACCCCTCGGGCAGGCTTGCTATAAGTAACCTGCGCCGGACAATATCATACCACAGCAACAGGGTTTTGGCGATGCCTCTTTCACAAGCCAGTAAATTTTTTCCCGCCAGTTCTGCCGTCCCGAGGCCGGGCATAAGATAAACCCGGATTTTTTTCCTGGGGGGATTGATATGGATGGTAAGATATGCTACAAATAAAAATGAATAGTAACGGTTTTTGTTAGTAGACAGTTAAGAAAAAATTAAATATAGGTTAAGGAGAGAAGCCAAGATGCTGGGAGAGGCCTGCTGCTATCGCCAAAACGCCTTGATATGTCTGCCCCAGGATCCGCATGTCCTTTATGTTTACTGGGATTTCACCCCGGCAAGATGGGCTACCCTGCGGGAATTTTTTCAGGCTATCCATCCCGAGATGCGTTTTACCCTCCGCTTGCGCCGTCACGATGACCAGCCACCGGAACAGGAAGTATACTTACCTGCCCTGGAGCCAGGCGGCCATTACTTCTCCCACCTGGATACATATGGCAACTACCAGGTGGAACTGGGCGCCAGGGGTCCGGCCGGGGAATTTGTCCTTTTCAACCACACCGCTGTACCCTGGCGGCAACCTGTTCACGAGGAGGACCCGGCCGTCCACCCCGGCCACCGGGGGGCCAACCCGTTAACCGCAGGGACATCCCCGGAGAGCGAGCCACCCGCCAGTATCTTTGCCTGGTCCTGATAAGGAGGTCTGGATAACGTATGGCCAGTAAGGCAGACACTACCTCAGGTTACCTGGCCCTGGTCCTGCATGCCCACTTGCCCTATGTGCACAATCTGGAGGATTACCTCAGCCTGGAGGAAAAATGGCTCTATGAAGCCCTGACGGAGTCCTACCTGCCCCTGCTTGCAAGCTGGGAAAGGCTGGCCGCCGAGGGGGTAGACTTTAAGCTCACCCTCTCCCTGTCGCCGACGTTACTCAGCATGTTGATTGACCCCCGTCTCCAGGAGCGCTACGGTCGTTACCTGGGTAACCTGGAGGACCTGGCCGCCCGGGAGCTGGAGCGGACGGAACCAGACCCGGTCTTTCATTCCCTGGCTGCCTTTTACTACCAGCGCATCACAGCCGTGACGCGGGCTTTTCAGGGAACCTGCGGAGGGAACCTGACAGCTCTCCTGAAGCGGTTGCAGGAACAGGGATACCTGGAACTCATAACTACCTGTGCTACCCACGGCTACCTGCCCCTGATGCTGACCAGGGAGTCCTGGCGGGTCCAGGTCCGGGCGGCAGTGGACCTTTTTGCCGCTGTTTTCGGCCACCTGCCGGCCGGCATGTGGCTACCCGAGTGTGGTTATGTGCCCGGGGTGGAGGAGGTATTACGGGCCGAGGGTATAAAATACTTTCTGGTGGCCAGCCACGGGCTGTTGCAGGCTTCGCCACGGGTGGCCACGGCCGTTTATGCTCCGATCCAACTCGCCGGGGGGACGGCCGTTTTCGGCCGCGACTGGGAGACTTCCCACCAGGTCTGGAGCCGTACGGAGGGTTACCCCGGCGTTCCCGTGTACCGGGAGTTCTACCGCGACATCGGCTATGACCTGGACTTTAATTACCTGCAGCCTTACCTCATCGGCGGTATCCGGGGGGATACGGGCCTGAAGTATTACCGCATTACCGGCCAAACCGAGGCCAAGGAGCCCTACGATTTCCAGGCGGCCCGGGAGCAGGCCCGGGAACACGCCCGCGACTTTCTGCTTAACCGCGACCGGCAACTGGCATACTGGTCCAGGCAAATGCCGGAGCAGCCGGTGGTGGTAGCGCCCTACGACGCCGAGCTCTTCGGCCACTGGTGGTTTGAGGGGCCGGACTGGCTGGAAGATGTGCTGCGCCTGGCCGCTAGCCCGACCTGCCAGACCCGGCTGACGACCCTTTCCGGTTACCTGGAGCAGCACCCACCGCGCCAGGAGGTATCCCTGGGCCCCTCCAGCTGGGGGGAGGGCGGCTATAACCGGGTGTGGCTGAACCAGAATACCGACTGGCTCTATCCCTACCTCCACCGGGCCGAGAAGGCCATGGTCACCCTGGCTAGCGGTTGCCGGCACCCCTCACCCCTCCAGGAGCGAGCCTTAAACCAGGCGGCCAGGGAGTTACTCCTGGCCCAGAGCAGCGATTGGCCATTTATCATCACCAGCCGGACCATGGTCCTTTACGCCCACCAACGCCTGGAGGAACACCTGGAGAACTTCTTCAAGATTTACCGGGATTATCAATGCGGCCGCCTGGACGCCGACTACCTGGCTACGCTGGAGGCCAGGGACAACATCTTCCCCCGGCTGGATTTCCGCCTTTACCGGCCGGTCCACCCCGGCCAGCCGGCCCTAGCCCGGGCCGCTAACCAGGGGCCGGTGGTCCTGATGCTGAGCTGGGAGTTCCCCCCGCACCATGTGGGTGGCCTGGGTATTCATGTCCGCGACCTGGCGGAAGCCCTGGCCCGGTTAGGTATGGAGGTCCATATCCTCACCCTGGCCCGGGGCCGGGAGGCCCGGACCAGGCTGCAGGGAGGCGTTTATGTCCATTACCTGCCCACCCCCCAGCAGCCCGGCGGGGATGTCGACTTCCTCTCCTGGGTGCTGCAACTAAACCTGGCCCTGGCCGATGCCGGCCGGGAATTGCTCGCCGGTTGCCGGGTCCCTGTAATCCTCCACGCCCACGACTGGCTGGTAGCTGCTGCGGCGCGGGAACTCCAGGAGGAATACAGCCTCCCCCTGGTAGCCACCATCCACGCTACGGAATACGGCCGCAACAAAGGCTTGCATAACCCTACCCAGAGGGCCATCCACCGGATAGAGGCCGGGCTGGTGGCCCGGGCTGACCGGGTAATCTGCTGTAGCCGCTACATGGAAGGGGAGATCAGGCGCCTCTTCCGGCCCGGAGGGGACCTGCAGGTAATACCCAATGCGGTCCGTCCCATCCAGCTTACCAGCGTCAACCGGGATGGGCGCGATATCCTTTTCGTCGGCCGCCTGGTGGTGGAGAAAGGGGTGCAGGTCCTGCTGGAGGCCCTGGCCCGGCTGGGTGGCCTCTACCCCGATGTCCGGCTTACCATCGCCGGCGCCGGCCCTTACGCGGGGGAGCTGCAGGCCCTGGCTGGCCGCCTGGGGGTGGCCGGGCAGGTGGAGTTTACCGGCTTTGTCTCGGAAGCCGTCCGCAACCAGCTCCTGGCCAGGAGCCAGGTGGCCGTTTTCCCCAGCCTGTACGAGCCCTTCGGCATCGTCGCCCTGGAAGCCATGGCCGCCGGGGTACCGGTGATCGTTTCCCGGACCGGGGGGCTGGCCGAAGTGGTCGAGGACGGCGTAACAGGGCTTGCCTTTACCCCGGGCGATGCCGGGGAACTGGCACGCTGCCTGGTTACTATCTTCCAGAACCCGGACCTGGCCGGAGAACTGAGCCAGCGGGCCAGGGCGCGGGTAGAAGAGGAATATACCTGGCCGGCCGTTGCCCGGCAAACCATGAACCTGTACAGGGAAGTCCTCCAGGCTCGCGCAAACACAGGCACCAACATTTGCGCTTAGTTCGATACAAGTTCGATACAAGACGCCCATGCTGCCAGGCGGCATCAGCAGAAGGATGAAAAGGGGAGAGCATTATTTTTCAGGATAGTATAATGGCGCAACCAGCGCCCGAAGGGAACCTGCCTCACCCCTAGCAGCAGGGTGACATTGATATTCATTTTTGGCAGATGCCTATTTCGGAGGGAGCGGTATTAATGCCCTTAGCCCATTTGTTTGACGTGCAACTGCGCCTGCCAGAGAAACTGCAGCCCCTGGCGGAATTAGCCTGCAACCTCTACTGGCCCCGCTACCGGGAAGCAGCGGACCTTTTCCGCCGCCTGGACCCCGGCCTCTGGGAGGCTGTGGTGGGCAATCCCATCCTCTTCCTGCGCCTGTTGCGGGCAGAACGCCTCCAGGCCCGGGCTGGCGACCCCGCCTTTACGGGTGAGGTGGACCGCATTGGGCAGGATTACCGCGCCTACCTGGAGGGCCCCCTGGCCGGAGGCCAGGAACAGGGCCTTACCGACAGGCCGCTCATAGCCTACTTTTCGGCTGAGTTTGGGTTAAGCCCGGCCCTGCCCATCTACGCCGGGGGCCTGGGTATCCTGGCCGGGGATCACCTGAAATCAGCCAGCGACCTGGGCCTGCCCCTGGTAGGTGTGGGCCTCCTGTACCGGGAGGGCTACTTCCGCCAGCGCCTCGATTACCAGGGCTGGCAGCAGGAAATCTACCCGGCCAGCAATTTTTTTGACCTGCCCCTGGAACTGGAACGCCAGGCTGATGGTAGCCCCCGTACCGTCCAGATAGCCTTCCCCGACCGGGAAGTATGGGTGCAGGTCTGGCGGGCGCGGGTGGGGCGCCTCAACCTCTACCTCCTGGACGCCGATTGCCCGGATAACCGGGAGGACGACCGCCGCATTAGCGACCGTCTCTACGGCGGTGACCTGGAAAAGCGGATCCAGCAGGAAATCCTCCTGGGCATCGGCGGCGTCCGGGCGCTGGTAGCCCTGGGTTTAGAGCCAACCATCTGCCACCTGAATGAAGGCCATTCGGCTTTCCTGGCCCTGGAGCGGGTCCGTTATCTCAAGGAGAAGTACAACCTGGATTTTGCTGCCGCCGCAGAACTGGCCGCCAGCGGCCACATCTTTACCACCCATACCCCGGTGGCGGCCGGTATTGACCTGTTTCCACCCTACCTCATGGATAAATACTTCACCGAGTATTACCAGTCCCTTGGCCTCTCCCGCCAGAAATTCCTGGGCCTGGGCCGTAAAGACCCCTACAACCAGCAGGAACCCTTCAACATGGCTGTCCTGGCCCTGCACCTGTCGTCCTGGGCCAACGGTGTCAGTAACCTCCATGGTAGGACAGCCCGCCGGATGTGGCAATCCCTCTGGTCGGAAGTTCCGGAGGAGGAATTGCCCATCCGGGCCATTACCAACGGCGTCCATACCCTCACCTGGGTGGGGGACAGGCTGTCCACCCTTTACGACCGCTACATGGGGCCGGCCTGGCGGGACGACCCGGCCGGGGAAGCCAGCTGGGCTGGTATCGCCAGCATACCAGCCCGGGAATTATGGCAGGCCCACGAGGAGCAGCGGGCGGAGCTGGTGGGTTACGCCCGGAGGAAACTGGCGGGGCAACTGGCAGCCCGGGGTGCGGGCCGGCAGGAGATAGCGGCCGCCAGCGAGGTTTTGCATCCCGACGCCTTGACCATCGGCTTTGCCCGCCGTTTCGCTGCCTACAAGCGGCCCACCCTGCTTTTCAGCCAGCCGGAACGACTGGCCAGGTTACTAAACGACCCCCGGCGGCCGGTGCAGATTATCTATGCCGGCAAAGCGCATCCCGGCGATGCCGAAGGCAAGAAATTAATCCAGGCCCTCCTGGTTTTTGCCCACCAGGCCGGCTTCCGATCCCATCTGGTCTTCCTGGAGGATTACGATCTGGAGATGGCACGTTACCTGGTGCAGGGGGTAGATGTCTGGCTGGGCAATCCCCGGCGACCCCTGGAAGCCAGCAGCACCAGCGGGATGAAGGCGGTCCTGAACGGCGCCCTCCATGTGAGCACCCTGGATGGCTGGTGGGATGAGGCCTGGACCCCGGCTATCGGCTGGGCCATCGGCTGCGGGGAGGATTATACCGATGATGCTGACCAGGACGCCAGGGAAACAGAACTGCTCTACCAGATACTGGAAAAGGAGGTTATCCCCCTGTTCTACGACCGTGACACCGGGGGATTACCGTCCGGGTGGGTGGCCATGATGAAGGACTCGATCCAGACCCTGGCGCCGGTTTTCAATACCCACCGCATGGTCCAGGAATACAACCGGCAGTTTTATCTCCCCGGGGCCAGCCTCTACCAGCGACTGGCGGCCGGGGGCCAGGCAGGGGCCAGGGAGATGGCCGCCTGGAGGGCCAGGGTGCGGGACGGGTGGTCCCAGGTAAAAGTAGAAAAGGTTGAGGACGACAGGGAGAGGGGGCTGGCCGTCGGTGATAACCTGGCGGTCAGGGCCGTTGTCTCTCCGGGTCCTTTACAACCAGAGGATATCAGGGTGGAAATATACTTCGGCCCGGTGGATGCCGGGGGGACGATTACCCAGGGGGAGACAGAGGTAATGCAGCTGGAGCAAGCAT
>JASUSX010000034.1 GCA_030445875.1 Clostridia bacterium | reverse complement strand
CTGGAGGAGTTCCTGGCCGCCCTGCGGGCTGCCGGTTACCTGGCCCAATTACCGGCTGAAGAAATAGACGTAGTAAACGCCCTGGGCCGGGTCACGGCCGCGCCGGTCTACGCGGCCATCTCTTCCCCCCATTACCCGGCGGCAGCCATGGACGGGATAGCCGTCCGGGCGGAGAGGACCTTCGGCGCCAGCGAGGGGAAGCCCCTGGAGCTGGCCCTGGGCCGGGAGGCAGTGGTGGTCGATACCGGCGACCCCCTGCCGGAAGGTTTTGACGCCGTTGTGATGATCGAAGAGGTTGTCTTTAAGGACAAGGCCACGGCTGTTATCGGTCGCGCGGCCGTTCCAGGCCAGCATGTCCGGCCCGTGGGGGAGGATATCACCGCCGGCGAGTTGCTGGTGCCGGCCCACCATGCCCTTTCCCCTTATGAACTGGGCGGCTTGCTTTCAGCCGGGGTAACCCGGATAGCCGTGCGACCGCGGCCGCGGGTAGCCATCCTGCCCACCGGGACAGAGCTGGTGCCGCCCACCTCTAACCCGGCCCCCGGCGAGATCCTGGAGTCTAACAGCACCATGCTGGCTGGTCTGGTCAGCCAGTGGGGGGGCGAGCCGCTGGTTTTCCCCATTACCCCCGATGACTACCAGCTGCTAAAGGAACGCTTGGAGCAGGCCCTGGCGGCCGGCGACCTGGTCCTGATTAATGCCGGTTCCTCGGCCGGCCGGGAGGATTACACCGCCCGTCTGGTGGGGGAGATGGGGCAGGTCCTGACCCACGGGGTAGCCACCCGGCCCGGTAAACCGGTAATCCTGGGTATAGTCCGTGGTAAACCGGTAATCGGGGTGCCGGGCTACCCGGTCTCGGCCGCCCTGTGCGCCGACCTCTTTGCCCGGCCCATCGTCTACTATCGCCAGGGGCTGGAACCGCCCCGGCGGGAGCGGGTGCAGGCCGTCCTCGCCCGCAAAATTCACTCCCCCCTGGGCCGGGAAGAGTTCGTCCGGGTGCGCCTGGAGAAAGAAGGTGAGCGGCTGGTGGCAACCCCTGTTTCCCGCGGCGCCGCTACCATTATGGCCCTGGCCCGGGCCGACGGCATTGTAGTAGTGCCGCGCCTGGCCGAGGGCTTTGCCGCCGGCCAGGTAGTAACGGTGTACCTATTACGGAGGTCAGAGACAGGAAGTAAGAAGTTGCAATCTTGAGAGGAGCTATTTCCGGAGGAAAAGAGGGGAAGCGGGTGGAAGATACCTTTCGCCGCCAGATAAACTACCTGCGCATCGCCATTACCGATCGCTGCAACCTGCGCTGCCGTTACTGTATGCCGGCCACCGGGGTGACCTTAAAGAGCCACCAGGAAATTTTGCGCCTGGAGGAGATTGTTACCCTGGCGCGGGTGGCCGGTGATGCCGGCATCAGCCGTATCCGCCTCACCGGCGGCGAACCCCTGGTGCGCAAAAACATGGTGACCCTGGTCCGGGAACTGGCCTCCCTATCGGCCATTAAAGAGCTTTCCCTGACCACCAACGGCATATTCTTAAGCGGGCTGGCCCGGCCCTTAAAAGACGCCGGTTTAAGCCGGGTCAACATCAGCCTGGACACCTTGCGGAAAGACCGTTACCGCTACATCACCCGCCGGGGTAATATCAACAGCGTCTGGCAGGGCATCCGTGCCGCCCTGGCCGTGGGCCTGGCACCGGTGAAACTCAACGTCGTCATTACCCGGGGTTTTAATGACGACGAAGTCCTGGACTTTGCCCGGCTGGCCAGGGAAGAGCCCCTCCATATACGCTTTATTGAACTGATGCCTATCGGTGCCGCAGCAGCCACGGTTACCGACTATGTGGCCGTGGAAGAAATAAAAAGCCGGGTCAGCAGCGTTTACCCCCTGGAACCCTTACCGGACCTGGTCACCAACGGCCCGGCCGTCAACTTTAAGATAGCCGGCGGCCGGGGCAGCATCGGTTTTATCAGCGCTATGTCCAGCCATTTTTGCCACCGTTGCAATCGCCTGCGCCTGACGGCTGACGGGAAACTCCGGCCCTGCCTTTACTGGGACGGGGAAATCGACATCAAAGGTCCTTTAAGGTCCGGGGCTTCGTCGGCCGAGCTGGCAGCCATCTTTGCCCGCGCAGTGGCCCTGAAGCCGGCCGAACACCATATGGAAACCGGCTGGCGCCAGCCCCGGGTCATGTCCCAGATCGGCGGCTGATGTCTGGGAGGTGAGATGTGAGAGGTGGGAAGCGGGAAGTGAGAAGTTGGAATCTGCGGTAGGAGCAGGCTGAGCCGGTTTCGAGGGGAATAACGCTCAAAGAGGGGTGAGATCCTTCTCCTTATGAGTAATAATCTTACCCACCTTGATACAAAGGGCCAGGCACATATGGTAGATGTAGGCGCCAAGGCCGTCACCGAACGGGTGGCCGTCGCCCGCGGCCGGGTGCTGATGAATAAAGGTACCCTGGACCTCATCCTGGAGGGGCAGGTGCCCAAGGGCGACGTCCTGGCGGTAGCCCGGGTGGCCGGCATTATGGCTGCTAAGAGCACGGGAACCCTCATCCCCCTCTGCCACCCGTTGCCTATTAGCGCCGCCAGTGTTGACTTCCGTCCCGACCGGGATGCCGGGGCAATAGAAATCGAGGCCCGGGTGAAGACCACCGGCCAGACCGGGGTGGAAATGGAAGCCCTGACGGCGGTCAGCGTGGCCGCCCTGGCCATCTACGACATGTGCAAGGCCGTGGAGCGAGGTATGGTTATCGATAACATCCGCCTGATAGAAAAAAGCGGTGGCCGGAGCGGCCATTTCCAAAGGGAGGGGGAAGAACCATGGGACGGATCGTAGCTGTCTGCACGTCGGCGCATAAAGGGGAACGCAAGAAGAATGTCAACCGCTGCATGCTGATCAAAAACCACGGCCTGGAGGGCGACGCCCACGCCGGGCCCTGGCACCGCCAGGTGAGCCTGCTGGCCCTGGAAAGCATCGCCAAAATGCAGGCCAAAGGCTTAAAGGTAGGGCCGGGCGACTTTGCCGAGAACCTGACCACGGAAGGCATTGACCTGGTATCCCTGCCGGTGGGCACGAAACTGAGGATTGGCGACCAGGTCCTGGCCGAGGTGACCCAGATCGGCAAGCAGTGCCATAGCCGTTGCGCCATTTACCAGCAGGCCGGCGACTGTGTCATGCCCCGCGAAGGCATCTTCGTAGCTGTCCTGGAGGGCGGGCAGGTCCAGGTGGGCGATCCTATTGAGGCGGTAGCTGCAGGGAACGGAAAGCCGGGCTACGGCCCAGGCCAGCAGAAGGCTAGTGACGAAGGGGTGAAGGCCTCGTGATCCGCGTTGCCATCCTCACGGCCAGTGATAAGGGAGCCCGGGGGGAACGGGAGGATAAGAGCGCGGCTGTCATCCGGGAGATGGTGGCCGGGCTGGGCGAAGTGGTGGCTTATGAGGTTGTTCCTGACGAGCGCCACCTCCTGGCCGCGAAACTCCGGGAGTTTTGCGATGTGGTAAAAGCAGACCTGATCCTAACGACCGGCGGGACCGGCTTCAGCCCCCGGGATGTGACCCCCGAGGCCACCCGGGATGTCATCGAAAGGGAGGTGCCGGGCCTGCCGGAGGCCATGCGGGCTGTAAGCCTCCAGGCGACACCCCACGCCATGCTCTCGCGGGCCATCGCCGGCATCCGGGGGAGAAGCCTGATCGTCAACCTGCCCGGCAGCCCCCGGGGCGTGCGGGAAAACCTGGCGGCCATCCTCCCGGCCCTGCCCCACGGCCTGGCTATCCTTAAAGGCGAAGCCGGCGAGTGCGGCCAGCCGTAAGGGGTAGAAGAAAAACCCTAACGCTTTTTTCAAACGTTAGGGCTTTTTCATGCAGGAAAACTGGCGGCAGTGTCGAATAAAATAAAGATTTTTGTGCAAAGGGTGAAAGTGTTGATTCAAAACCTGGAAGCTGAGGTGCTGGCTTCCTGCCGCGTGGGGGCAGATGTTTACTTATTACGCCTGCAGGCCCCCACCATTGCAGAGATAGCCAGGCCGGGGCAATTTGTCCATGTACGTTGTTCCGAGACGCTGGATCCGCTGTTGAGGCGCCCTTTAAGCATCCACGACATAGGCGACGGGGGGGGATTAGTTTTTCTATACCAGGTAAGGGGTCGGGGGACTGCCTGGTTAGCCCGGCAACAGGCAGGGAGTAGAATCGATATTTTGGGACCGTTGGGCCGGGGTTTTACTTTAACGACGAATAAAAGGATTGCTTTAGTTGCAGGGGGGCTGGGTATTGTTCCCTTGCTTTTTATTGCCCGGCAGGCGCTGGAAAATGGTAACCAGGTTGATTTTTTCTACGGCGCCCGGGACAGGGAACGGCTGTACCAGCGGGAAACCCTGCAGGCCATGGGAGTTAATCTACTCCTGGCCACTGATGACGGCAGCGCCGGTTTCCGGGGCCCGGTAACGAAACTCTGGGAACAATACTTAAAAGAGAGGCGCTATGAACGCGCCTACGCTTGCGGCCCGAGGGAAGAGCTGGCGGAGTTCGCCCACTTGGCTGCCCGGTACGATATCCCGGCCGAGGTATCCCTGGAAGAGCGGATGGCCTGTGGCCTGGGGGCCTGCCGCGGCTGCGTGACAACCCTGCGCGATACTACGGGCAACAGGTATTACGAAAATGTTTGCACGGGCGGCCCCGTTTTCGACGCCGCTGCCGTGGAATGGGAGGGCTAGCCGTGGAGCAGGCAGGTAACAGGCCTGCAGTCAACCTTAAGGGTCAGGCTGGAGGGGTGCCATTTAATCCCCACCACCAGGAAACCGCGCCGGGGGTTAACCTTGCTGTAGAGATAGCCGGCTTAAGGTTAGCAAACCCGGTGCTGCCGGCTTCCGGCACCTTTGGCTTTGGCGCGGAATACGCCCCCTTTGTGGAACTCAACCGTCTGGGGGCCATAGTGGTCAAGACCATTACCCTGCACCCCACCCCCGGCAACCCGCCGCCGCGCCTGACAGAAACCTACAGCGGGTTACTCAACTCCATAGGCCTGCAAAACCCGGGCCTGGAGGTATTTATCCGCGAGAAACTACCCTATTTACGCCAGTTTACGCCGCCCCTCATTGTAAACATTGCCGGCCGGACAATCGGTGAGTACGCTGAGCTGGCCGCCCGCTTGAGCGAAGCCGCAGGTGTTGATGCCCTGGAGGTGAACATCTCCTGCCCCAATGTCCGGGAGGGCGGGATTGTTTTTGGCACGGTACCGGCTATGGCCGCCAGGGTCACGGCGGCGGTTAAAGGAAATACCCCTCTGCCCGTGATAGTCAAGCTGACGCCCAATGTCACCGACATCACGGTAGTGGCCAGGGCGGTCGTCGAGGCTGGCGCGGACGCCCTTTCCCTGATCAATACCCTCCAGGGTATGGCCATTGATATTGATACCCGCCGACCGGCCCTGGCCAGTGTAGTGGGAGGCTTGAGCGGACCGGCTGTTAAACCCGTGGCCCTGTATAATGTCTGGCGGGTAGCCCGGACGGTTAAGGTGCCATTAATTGGTATGGGCGGGATTATGACCGCCCGTGATGCCATTGAATTTTTGCTAGCCGGCGCCACCGCCGTAGCCGTGGGGACGGCCAGCCTGGTTAACCCCGGGGCCTTGATGGCGATCATCGCGGGCCTGGAAGACTACCTTCTGGACCAAGGACTGGCAGATATCAGGGATTTAATAGGGGCCCTGGAAATCTAAATCTCTGAGGTGAGGAAAATGTTAACCCGGGAAGAAATCATGGCCATCTTTCGTCGTACGGGGGTTTTATGGGAAGGCCACTTTGTCCTGACCTCCGGCCTGCATAGCGCCCATTACCTCCAGTGTGCCCGGGTGCAGCAGTTCCCGGAGGAAAACACCATCCTCTGCCGGGAGCTGGCGGAAAAATTTAAAGGCATGGGCATTACTACGGTTATCGGCCCGGCCATTGGGGCTATCATCATGTCCTACGAGATATCCCGCCACCTGGGGACGAGGGCGCTGTTTACCGAACGGGAAAACGGGGTCATGACCCTGCGCCGTACCTTTACCCTGGAAAAGGGGGAGCGAGTCCTGGTGGTGGAGGATGTAATCACCACCGGCGGCTCGGCCCGGGAAGTAATCGAAGTGGTGAAACAGCACGGGGCGATACCGGTCGCCGTAGGCGCTCTGGTCGACCGCAGCAATGGCCGTGCCGACTTTGGCCTCCCGGTCCAGTCCCTTATTACCTTTGATATTGAAACCTACGCGCCGGAGAGCTGCCCTATGTGCCGGCAGGGCCTACCTATCGTTAAGCCGGGCAGCAGGCAGATTACGGTGATGCCGTAGGGGGATTGAATGTTATAGTAAAATTACTGCAGGATAACCGGCAGGAATAAAAAGCAGGGAAACGAAATAAGGCCTCACCGTCTGGTGAAAGACGGAGCCTTATGCCAATATCTCTGATCCATTCGGTGTGGCTGACGGACGACGATATTGCCCTTTTGGGAACCAGGGGGGCCTCAGTGGTCCACAATCCGGCCAGCAACCTGACCCTGGGCAGCGGTATAGCGCCTGTCAATAAGCTAGCCCGCAGCGGGGTTAATATCGCCCTGGGCACAGACGGTAGCAACTGCGGCGGCAACCTGACCATGTTCCGCTCCCTCTCCCTGGCTGCCATGCTCTCCAAAGTGACCACGCCCGTCCACGAAGAGTGGCGCTGGGCGGGTGAGGTCCTGGCCATCCAGGTGATTTTGTTTCCAGCAGAATTACCTGGTTTTTTATTTTTTTTACAAAGGCAGAAGGAATTTAGTACGAAGTGTAGAATAGAATTGTTAAGGATCCTGGATTCGGGATCCTAGCAAGACAAGGTGAACCCAATGCCCCAACGCCAGATTAGCCGGGGATAAAATCCGCCTTTCAGCGCATAGCCCGGCGGAAGGCCCTGGCTCTGCCGGTGTTAAACGCCGCCGTGGCCCTGGTCCTGGAGAACGGCGTCATAAAGGAAGTTGGCATAGCCGCCGGCCCCATAGGGCCGCAGCCGGTGCGGTTAAGGGAAGTAGAGCAGGTCTTACAGGGCCAAAAGGTTACCCCGGAAGTCATCGACGAGGCGGCCCGGGTGGCGGCGGCGGTGGCGCGGCCACGGGACTCGGTCCTGCGAGGTTCCCGCGCGTACCGGCAGGGGTTGCTGGGGGTTATGGTTCGGCGGATCCTCGCCGAAGCGACCGCATAAATAAGGAACTTAAACCTATTATGTAACCGGAGTAGATGTTGCTTATGTATCTCCAAGGCAAAATCGTAACGCAAAAAGTTGTAGCTCCCGAATACAACCTGCTGGTTATCGAACAGCCCGCTATAGCCAAAGCAGCCCAACCGGGACAGTTTGTCATGCTCAAAGCATGGGAACGGCGGGACCTGGTCCTGCCCCGGCCCTTCAGCTTGTACCGCATATTGCCCCGGGAAGGGCAAATACAGATCCTGTACAAGATAAGGGGCCAGGGCACGGCCGAGATGGCCCGCCGGGGAGCGGGAGAAGAAGTAGAACTCATTGGACCTTCCGGGAAGGGAATAACCTTACCGGCAACAGGGGCTATCGCCCTGTTAGGCCGGGGCATAGGGGCAGCGCCCCTGATGGCCATTGCTGAGGCTGCCAAAGGCCAGGGGCTGGAGGTCTATACCTTCCTCTCGGCCCGGGAGCGCAGCCTGCTGCTGGGAGAGGAAGACTTCGCCCGTTACTCCCGCCGCGTAGTCACCTCCACCGACGACGGCCAGGAAGGCGGCGGCCGCCTTTTAACCGACTTACTAGTAGACATAATAGAAAAAGAAAGTCCTTCCCTCCAGCGCGTCTACACCTGCGGCTCCCGACGTTTAGCCAGGGGTCTGATCCCCCTGCAGGCCAGGTACGGGTTCATCGCCTACGTCTTACTAGAAGAACACATGGCCTGCGGTACCGGTGCCTGCAAAGGCTGCGTCTGCAAGGTAAAAGACCCGGCCAGGCCGGAAGGTTATAGCTACCAGAAGGTCTGCCAGGACGGCGCGGTCTTTCCAGTAGGGGAGGTGGTATGGTAATGGCTGCTGACCTTTCCGTAGAACTGCTGCCCGGTTTACGGCTCAAAAACCCGGTCATGCCCGCCTCCGGCACCTACGAGTGCGGCAGCGCCAACGTCTATAACCCCGGCCAGCTAGGAGCCATAGTAACCAAAAGCGTCGCCCCGGTGCCCTGGCCAGGCAACGCGCCACCGCGGCTGCACGAAACCACGGGCGGCCTGCTCAACGCCGTCGGCATCCCCTCAGAAGGGGTGGTAGCCTTCCGGGAAAAGGTACTACCGACCTTACGGCAATACGATACAGCCCTGATCATTAGCGTCGCCGGGGAAACCACCGAAGAATTCGCCCGGGTGATCCAAGCATTGGAAGGAGAAGCAGGGATCAGCGCCTACGAGTTAAACTTCTCCTGCCCCAACCTAGGCGACGGCATACCCTTCGGCACCAACCCCGACCTGCTCTACCAGGCTGTAGCCCGGGCGCGGCAGGAAACTAAGCGGCCCATAATCGTCAAGCTGTCCCCCAACGTCACCGACATCGCCCTGATGGCACGGGAAGCCCAAAAGGCAGGGGCCAGCGCTGTCGCTCTGATTAACACCCTGACCGGCATGGCCATCGACGTCCGGCGGCGGCGGCCGGTGCTGGGCAATACTTTCGGCGGCCTCTCCGGGCCGGCCATCAAACCGGTAGCCCTGCGGATGGTTTGGGAGGTCGCCGGGGCGGTGGACCTCCCGGTCATCGGCGTGGGGGGGATCAGCAACACCAGCGACGCCCTGGAATTCCTCCTGGCCGGGGCCAGGGCCATCCAGGTAGGCACGGCCAACTTTGCCAACCCACTGGTGATGCCTCAGATTATCAATGGCATTGCCTCCTACCTGGAGGAGAACGGGTTTAGCAAGATAACGGACATTATAGGCCTGGCCAGGAAGGGCGAGGAAGACTGGGGTTAAATGGTCGTCGTGAAAGGCCCAGGACGTAGTAACAATGTAAGGGCAATAAAGGCAAGGTGTCGAACCAGATAGTGGGGATTATTTCAAAAAAACTTGAGAAGGAAATCACGAAGAAATGGAGATAAAATTAAGATTTGATATTCCAAGTATCCTGGATCTAATATGCTGGGGGAGGTGATTCTTTGAATGAGCTACAACATCAACTGGACCGCATCCGCCAGCGACGACCGTTAAGGGACACGGTTTACCAGTACCTGAAGGAGAGTATTTTAGCAGGCCGTTACTCCTGCGGACAGCGATTAATGGAAGCCGAAATAGCCACGGAACTAAACATCAGCCGGACTCCGGTACGGGAGGCCTTTCGCAAGCTGGAACAGGAAGGACTGGTCTCCTATGAACCTGGCCGGGGCATCGTAGTCCTCTTTATGGGCGCGCAAGACATGCTGGAGATCTACGCCATCATGGTAGCCCTGGAGGGGATGGCAGCCCGGCTGGCGGCGGAGAACATAACAGCCGCGGAAATCGGGTGCCTGGAGCAGCTCCAGGCTGCCATGGAAACAGCCCTGGAAGATAATAACTTCTCCGCCTTTCAGAAGGCGCACTGGGAATTTAACCAGACGATTTTCCGCAGCACCAGAAACCGCCATCTCTTTGAGCTCTTTAACCGGTATCACGACTATATCGTCAGGACCGAGATTGTCTCCTGGCGCAGGCGGTATAAAGAGCTAAAGAAGGAACACCAGGATCTCCTGGCCGCCATCAAGGATCGAGATAAAGAAAAGGCCGAAAAAATAATGCGGGTGCACGTCGAGGACAGCCGCCAGGCCTATTTACAAGGAGAGAAGCTGGGGTAAGAAGTTAAGCCGGGAAAGGGGGGGATGCCGCTGCATATTTATGGGTACAGGTAAGCTTAGAAAAACTGAGAGGTCACCCATGGCGGCGAGCCGTCACCAGCGAACGGGAGAAATGAGAGCAGGCAAGCTTCAAGACTCCCATCTCTCACCTCCCACCTCACACATCTCATTTTAGAGGAGGCCTGCAATGAAAATGAAGCGTTTAGCAACATGCCTGATGGTAGCGATCCTGGGTGCGGCCCTATTGTTGGCCGGCTGCGGCAGTAAAGGCGGCAGCTCAAGCCAGGGCGGGGAGCAGGGTGAAAAGGTACTCAAGATTGGCGCTTCCCTGTCCTTTACCGGGCAGATGTCCCGCGAGGGTACCCTTACGAAACAGGGTTACGACCTCTGGCAGAAGACCGTGAATAATGCCGGCGGCATAAACATTAACGGGGAAAAATATAAAATCGACATCATCTACAAGGACGACCAGTCCGACGCCCAGCGCAGCGCCAAGCTGACGGAGCAACTGATAACCGAGGAAAAGGTAAACTTCTTGCTGGGCCCCTATTCCAGCGGTATTTCCGCGGCCACAGCCGCCATAGCCGAGAAGTACAACAAGTTGACCATTGTGCCCCTGGCCAACGCCCCTTCATTGTACGAGCATGGCTATAAGAACCTGTTCGGGGTTTTACCCCTGGCGACAACTTACCTCAATGGCGTCCTGGATTTAGCCAAAAACCTGGACCCCAACCTGAAAAAGGTGGCTATCATCTCCCCCGATGCCCTTTTCTCCCTGTCGGTGGCCGAGGGCGCCAAAAGTTACGCTGAATCCAATGGCTTTGAAGTCGTCTATTACGACAAATACCCGGCCGACACGAAAGACCTTTCTTCCATGATTACCAAGATTAAAGGGGCCGGGGCGCAGATCCTTCTGGGTACCGGCTACCTGGCCGACGGCGTCCTGGCCGTGCGTAATGCTAAGGACCTCGGTTATAAGCCGGCGATCATGGCCTTCACCATCGCCACCTCTATCCCCGATTTCCGCAAATCCCTGGGGGCGGATGCAGAAGGCATTATGGGCGGCGAATGGTGGACGCCCAATATGCAGTGGAAGGGAGATATCTTCGGGTCTGCTGCCGACTATACCAAAGCCTTCAAGGCGGAGTATAATGAGGAACCGGCTTATTATAGCGCCGCCGCTTCCGTAACGGGTATTATCCTGCAGAAGGCCATCGAAAAGGCAGGCAGCCTGGACGTTAACGCCGTCCGCGAGGCTATGCGTAACCTGGACATCCAGACCTTCTGGGGTCCTATCAAGTTTAATGAAAAGGGCGTTAATGTGGGGACCAGCAGCGCGGCCGTCAGCCAGATTCAGAAGGGCCAGGTAGTAGTCATCTGGCCGAAGGAGTTACAACAAAACAAGCCGATTTTCCCCAAACCTTAATTTGTTGCTTAGATTAACGGCCAGAGGGCGGCTCAGGCCGCCCTCTATCAATATAAGCTTAGTGACAGCTTCTAAAGGGGATGGTGTTAAGTGGACTGGCAGGTATTAATCAATGGGCTCCTGCTAGGTGGTTTATACGGGTTATCGGCGGTAGGCTTTTCTTTGATCTGGGGCGTCATGAATATCGTCGACCTGGCCCAGGGAGCCTATTTAACTCTAGGGGCTTATATAACCTTCTGGCTATTCAAGCTGTGGGGGATAGACCCCTTCCTGTCTTTACCCGTATCGGCCCTGGTGTTATTTGGGCTGGGTTATCTTATTGAAAGTCAGATTATCAAACGGATATTACGCTATGGTATGGTCATGATGCTAGTTGTTACCTATGGACTTAATTTGCTCTTACAAAATGCCATGCTGGTGGCCTGGTCGGCTGACTACCGTTCCGTCACACCATCGTACAGCGGGGCAGGGCTTGTTTTCGGCAACGCCAATATACCCTATATTCGCCTGGCCTTATTTATAGCTGCCTTAGTACTCGTGGGCCTGGTAACCTTCTTCCTGGGCCGTACCAGGCTGGGCAACGCCATCCGGGCTACTTCCCTTAACCGGCTGGCAGCCAGCTTTGTCGGTGTACGTACCGACGTTATCTATGCTTTCACTTATGCCCTGGCAGCAGCGCTGGTGGGCATGGCGGGCTCGTTGATTTCCCTGGTCTATACCGTCTCCCCGGTCCTGGGTGGTACTTTTATGACCAAGATCTTCGTCGTTACCGTCCTGGGGGGCTTCGGGAGTATTCCCGGCGCTGTCGTGGGTGGTTTAATCCTGGGCGTAACCGAAGCCCTCACTGCCTCTTACCTGGCCCCGGGCCTGATGAACGCCGTCGGCTTTATCCTGCTG
>JASUSX010000033.1 GCA_030445875.1 Clostridia bacterium | reverse complement strand
TGAGACCGAAGCCGGCCAGGATCCCCACCACGGTCATAATATCGATGCGTCGCAACCTTTATTTCACCTCATCCTGAGAGCTTGCCGGCAGCGCTATCCGGCGCCGGTAGGTGATTACCCTTGCCACAATCTCCTCTACGGGCTGAGTGACCAGCACCTTTTTGCCGCTGGTGAGGGTGATGACCGTCTCCGGGACGCTCTCGATGCGCTCGATGAGCTCTGCGTTGAGGACCATTTCCCGCTTGTCCAGGGTTGTAACCTTGATCATGCTCTGCGCCCCCTCTTTTTTCCCGTTCACCCGTGGTTCTTTGCCGCAAAAGGGCACCGCCGGGGGGGATATGTCCCTGCAAATAGACCCGCGCCGGATTTGTTATGTTCGTACCTTCCCCTTAAGACTACCGTTTCAAGTTCACCAGCTCCTGGAGCATCTGGTCGGAGGTGGTGATGGTGCGGGCGTTGGCCTGGAAGCCGCGCTCGGTGATGATCATGTCGGTGAATTCCGGGGCCAGGGCCACATTGGACATCTCCAGGGCCGAGGGGATGATGGAGGTGTTGGCCAGGCCCTTTTCCTTTATCCCTGCCGCACCAGTCTGATTTGTACCTGAGCTAGCCGTCTCGCGGTAAAGGCTTTGGCCGGTTTTCTCTAGTCCCGCCGGGTTGGCAAACTTGGCGATAGCTAGCTGGTAGGAATCATGTTTTTTGCCATCGGCGTCCACAATATGGATAATACCCTGGCTATCAATACTAAGACTTTGTGGCGGACCATTTGTAGGGGATGTGCTAAAGCCTTCAGAGGTATCGCCATTTTTAATGGGTATTTTTATGTCGTGCAAAGTTGGTGAAGCATCAGTCCCATCTTCTACTACCTGTACCCGGAAGCCATCAGCCGTAACTAAATAACCCTTATCATCAAAATGGAAGACGCCGGCGCGAGTATAAAAGGGATTCCCCCCCGCATCATTAACAACAAAGAACCCATCCCCCTGGATCATCAAGTCCGTGCCGTTGCCGGTAGACGCAGCGGCTCCCTGGGTGTGGACCACGTCGATGCTGCCCAGGGTGACCCCCAGGCCGATCTGCTGGGGGTTGGTGCCGCCAAGGCCGGTAGCTGTCGTGGCGCCGGTCGAACCACCGCGCAGGGTCTGGTAGAAGACGTCCTTAAAGGTGACGGAACTACGCTTAAAGCCCACGGTGTTGACGTTGGCGATGTTGTCGCCGATGACGTCCATGCGCGTCTGGTGGGTACGTAAGCCCGACACGCCGGAATAAAGCGAACGCATCATTGTTAATTCCCCCTTCCTTTACGGGCCACCTCGTTCAGTCGGTGGCCCCGGGCCTCCCCGCCGGGGTCCGGCCCTACAATAAAACGGCGCTGTCGATGTTGGTGAAGACGCTCTCCCGCAGGTCCTGCCTGCTGGCGGCCGTGATGACGGTGCGGTTCTTGACGCTGACCACCAGGGCCAGGTCGTCCAACAGCACCAGGGACTCCCGCGCCCCTTTGCCGGCGGCCCTGGCGACGCCCTGCTCCAGGCGGGCCATCTGCTGCGGCGAGAGGCTGATCTGCCGGCTCTCCAGGCGCTCGCTGGCGTGGCGGGAGAATTTCAGGCCCGCCATCTTTTCCTGGAGGACGGCCTGGAAACCTCCTGGTGCCGGCAGGCCTTTAGCCGGCTGCTCTCCTGCCCGCCTGCTCGGGGCTGTAGCAGGCCCTGGCTGTGCTACAGGTGTCAACCCTCGTAATTCGATATTGCTCACCTTAAATCACCTGCCTGCAGGACTTCTCCTGCAGTTAATCTGCTCTTGCCAACTGCTGCCTGTTCAGTGCCTTTAATCCAATGGCTTAAACCCTTGTGCCCCCCTGAATGGGTCCGTGAATAAAAACATAACCCGTGATTAAGTTTGGGGGGTAGTTCCCCCTGTCCTGCTACCTGGAACCGGATCGGTCTTCAAGGTAGGGTAGGGGCTGCCACCGGGCCAGTTGGTGTAGCCGGGCAAGTTGCCGTCGCCACGCCGACCTCGGTCACGGCGCTCAGGGGCACCTGCTGCCCGTTGACCGTCAGGACGGCCCCGTCCCCGGTCAGGTTGACCTTCTCCACCGTGCCCTGCAGGGTCTGATCGTTTACTGTGGCCGTCACTTCTTTCCCGATCAGAGACACCGCCTGGAGCATCATGCTCTCCTGGAGTTCCTGCCGCACCAGGTTGAAGCTCTCGTTCAGGTTGTTCATCTGTTCCAGGGCGCTGAACTGGGCCATCTGGGCGATGAACTCGGTGTTGCTCATGGGGTTCAGGGGGTCCTGGTTCTGGAGCTGGGCCGCCAGGAGCTTTAAGAAATCATCCTTGCCCAGGCCCCTGGTGGGTGCTGTAGCTGTAGTTGTCGTTGTTCCCTGGCTGGCAGACGCTGTTACGCTACCAACGTTCATGCAAATCCCCCTTTCGCATGGTCTCTTATTACGTAGCTAATTGGGTGGAGACATCATTAATGGCACGCTGGAAGTTATAACCGGATGCATTGGAGCCCTTATCTACGTCATCCCAGGCAATATGTTTCAGGCCAGGTAGTTCAGGCGATAATTGCCCGTGGCTTCCCGGGTTACAGCGGCCTCGGGCCACAGGGGTGACTGGGGCTGCCTGCCGCTGCCCCGGTGATAGCCTCCCTGGCCGTCGTGCTGGTTATCCCCGGCCTGGCCATCGCCGCCCACCTGGACCTGGACCTGGTCCAGGCGCAGGCCCTGCTGGGCTACGGCCTGGCGCATCTCCGGTACCGCCGCCTGGAGGGCCCGGGCCGCCTCGCTGGTTTCCACCAGCAGGTGGAGGCCCAGCCGCCCCCCCTCCAGGGTAGCTCGTAGTTTCATGGTCCCCAGGCTCTCCGGTTGCAGCTGGAGTTCGAGTTCCCGCTGGCTGCCCGTTCGGGACAGGCGGGCCGCCAGCATGACGTTGGCGACGACCTCTGGTAGGTTGTTGACGCTCCCTGCCGGGCCGCCGGCCAGCTGGCCATTACCCCCTGATAGCGCCGTCGTAAAGCTTACCTGTCCCCCCAACAGCGGGCCATGGCTACTACTTACCTCCGGGACACTACCCGGCCAAACAGGCCTCCCGCCCTGGTGATTACCTGGAGCCTGCTGCCCACCGCCGTGGGGCACACCAGCCTGGAGGGCTGCAGTCATGGCCCCGCTGCCAGCATTTAGTGGCCCTGTTAAAGGGCCTTCCCGGGCGGCCAATCCCGGCCCGGCATCGCCAGCCGGGAGGCCCGGCCCGATCGGACCAGTTTTGCCACCTGTTACCGGGCTACCTTCCTTACCATTCCCCGCCTTGATGGCGGCCACCCGGACGCCCTCCGGTCCTGGCGCTACCTTCTCCGGCCCCGGTTTCACGGGTGCAGCCAGGCCTGTACTGGCCCCGGCCGATACCGCACCTGCCGGCTCCCCTGGCGCTGGCGCCGATCCGGCGGCCGCTGCTCCTGACCCCGCGCCGTCCCGGGACGTCGCCCCGGCAGCCGTGGCTTCCCCGGGCCCGGGCTGCTGCCCGGACGGGCCCGCCGCTGCCGGGCTTTTCCCGCCGGCCCCGGCCGTCCCGGGCAACCCAGCGCCGGATCCGGCCTGGCCCGCGGCGGCATCCTTTCCGCCGGCTGCCAGAGGGCTCATCTCCCGCCCCGCGGCGGTCGCGGCCCGCGTATCCGCAGTCCCGGTCTTGCCGTCAGGACCAGCAGCCGCGCCTTGCTTCCCAGTGCCAGGCCCGGTTTTAGCGGAGGCAGCAGCGCCTGCAGCCTTCCCCCTGCCGGCAGCGCCCGTTTCCTCAACCTGGCCCGCGGCCTTTTTCCCGCCGCCTGCGCCCGAGGCGCCGGCCCGGCCGGCATCCTGTTCCTGCCCTGCGCCGGCGGCAACCTTCGCCCCAGCCGCGTCAGTTTTTTCGTCACCCTTCCGCGCCTCGCCGGTAGCGGCTTGCCCGGCGCCGTCCCGGGGAGCGGCGGTCGCAGGCCTATCCTTCTCGTCGCTATTATGGCCCGCCGGGTCGGCGGCCTCGGACATATTCTCCGCCGGACGAAAAGCCTCGACCCCGGTCCGGGCCGGGGCTTCTTCCCTTGCTGCCGGCGCCGTCCAGGTCGGATCGCCCTCCCCTCCCCGGCTGACAGCGCCGTCATAGCGCCCGGCGCCAGGGAATGACTCCTGGTGGCCGGCCCGCATATACCCCGGCGCCTGCTGGAACAGGCCCGCCAGGAGAGACCCGAAGTCCCCGACTGGTTCCCCGTACCGGCCCCGGCTGCGAGCTAATGGTGGAATTATCCCAGCGCCGGCGACTTTTTCCATGGTTGCTACGGCCATCATTTCACCTCCTTTCGCCGAAAACTTATAGTGAAGATGCCCGCCAGGTTAATCCCCCCTCCCCCGGCAGTAGCGATTACCGGCGGCTTCGTCAATCTGCTTTTGCTCCTGGCGGCCAGCCTCATAGCGGTAAGCCTGCAGCTGGCGGTCGCGCAGGCGATCCAGGACCTTGCGCTCCCGCATGGCCACCTGAACCTGGTCGCGTTTTTCCCGCGCCACCAGGCGGGCGCGGGCCACCCTTTCCTGCTGGCAGGTAATGCGGCTGTCCAGGGCCTCCAGCAGGGCTACTTCCTGGAGGAGGTCTTCCGCCACCACCGCCCCCCGGATAGCCGGACAGCCGGCCCGGGCCTGGCGGTAATCCTCTAAACGGGCTTCTTCTTCCTCCTGGAGCCGGCGGACCGCCGCCAGTTGCAGCTTGAGCTGTTCCTCCAGGGAGTATTTATAGGAGCGGACCCTCTCCAGGGAAAACCGGAAGCCGTTCACTGCCAATACGTCCCCCTTTTACTGGTCAAAGATGGCCGCCAGGGCCGCCAGGGTGGCGTCAAAGGCGTAGTATTCATCCTTCCCCTGGCGCAGGAAGGCGTGAATGGCGTCATAACGCTGCAACGCCGCGTCTACCCGCGGGTTGGAACCGGCCTGGTAAGCCCCGATCTCGATCAGGTCGGCTGCCTCCTGGTAAGCGGCCAGGAGGTCGCGCAGCTGCCCTGCCCGGTCCTGCTGTTCGCGCGCGGTGATCTCCGGCATCAGGCGGCTGATACTCTGCAAAACGTCGATGGCCGGGTAGTGGTTGCGCGCGGCCAACTGGCGCGAGAGGACGATGTGCCCGTCCAGGAGGCCGCGCACAGTGTCGGCCACCGGCTCGTTCATGTCGTCGCCCTCGACTAACACTGTGTACAGCCCGGTGATGGAACCCTTAGCCCCGTTGCCAGCCCTTTCCACCAGGCGGGGCAGGGCCGCAAAGACGGAGGGCGTGTACCCCCTGGTGGTCGGCGGCTCGCCGATAGCCAGGCCTACCTCCCGCTGGGCAATGGCGAAACGGGTCAGGGAGTCCATCATGAGCAGGACGTTCAGCCCCTGGTCGCGGAAATACTCAGCGATGGCCGTGGCTGTAAAGGCGCCCTTGATCCGCACCAGGGCTGGCTGGTCGGAGGTGGCGGCGACAACTATGGACCGGGCCAGCCCCTCCGGCCCCAGGTCGCCTTCTATGAAGTCCCGCACCTCCCGGCCGCGCTCGCCGATGAGGGCGATGACGTTGATGTCGGCGGTGCTGTGGCGGGCGATCATGCCCAGGAGGGTGCTCTTGCCCACCCCGCTACCGGCAAAGATGCCCACCCGCTGGCCGCAGCCACAGGTCAGCAGGGCGTCGATGGCCTTGACCCCCGTGGCCAGGACCTCTTTGATCCGTCGCCGGGCCAGAGGGTTAGGGGGGCGGTTGTTCACCGCCTGGGGGTCGCCCCCTATGAGGGCCACCCCGTCCAGGGGACGACCCAACCCATCCAGGACCCGGCCCATCAGCTCCCGGCCCACCGGGATTACCTGCCCATGGCCGGCCGCCATCACCCGGCAGCCGGGTCCTATGCCTTCCAGTTCCCCCAGGGGCATCAGGAGGGTCACTTCTTCCCGGAAGCCAACCACCTCGGCCGCGATGGGCCCGGAGCCGTTGTTGTAGATATGGCAGAGTTCTCCCACGGCGGCTTTCAGGCCGCGGGCCTCGATGGTCAGGCCCGTCACCCTGGTTACCTTGCCGCCCCGGCGGTAGAGGTTGGCCGTGGCCAGGCGCTGCCGGTAGGGAGAGATGTCCGGGGCCAGGCTCATGGGCGGCCACCTCCTCCCTCTTCCCCTGCTGCCGGATCAGCGCCATGGCCGGCTAGCGCCGCGCTGGTGCTGCCTCTTTCCTCGACCGACGGCAGCACCCTGGGAGCACGGTTATCCGCCCGGAGGATCTTCTTCACTGCCGCCAGCTGGGTGTCGATGCTGGCGTCGACAAAGCCGTTTTCCGTCTCCACCCGGCAGCCGCCGGCCTTAAAGGCCGGGTCAGCGAGGACCTGGAGCCTGGCCCCCGGCGCCGCCTCGGCCAGGAGTTCCGCCCGCCGCTGGCGGATAACCTCGGCTGCCTCCGGCGCGGCGTAGATTATGTAATGCTGGCCCTCGGCCACCTGGCGCACAGCCGGGCGGGCGATCTCCAGCACCAGGTCCGGCCGCAGCTCCACCTCCCGGCCAATAATCCGGGCGGCAATGGCCAGGGCGAGGTCGATAATCTCCCCTTCGGCGGCCGCGATGGTGTCCTGGTAAGCCTGGCGCGCCTCCACCAGCACCTGCCGGGCCTGCTGCCGGATACCCTCCGCCTCCTGGCGGATCCGTCCGGCTTCCTCCCGGGCGCGCTCCAGGCCTTCCTGGTAGCCCCGGGCCTCACCGGCGACCCGGGCCTCCGCCAGGACCTGCTCCCCTTCCGCCCGGGCCGCGTCTTTAATGGCCGCTGCCTCCTGGCGGGCCTGGTCCAGGATGGCCGCCGCCTCCGCCCGGGCGACTGCCAGGGTATCCCGGTTCTCGCCGCCGGGAGCCTCCCCTCCACCGCCCTGGCTGGCAGCGTCCCCGCCCGCTGCGGCCCGGGTACGATCCGGCGGCAGGACCAATTGCAAGGGCCGCAGGGGGATAACCCTTTCCCCCCGGCCCGGCCGGGCTTCTTTAAGCACTCTAGACCACAATGGCGTCTTCGCCTCCCCGGGCGATGATAATCTCGCCAGCCTCGTCTAAGCGGCGGATAATCTGGACAATACGTTGTTGGGCTTCCTCCACGTCCCGCAGGCGCGCCGGGCCCATGTACTCGATATCCTCTTTGAGCATCTCCCCGGCCCGCTTGGAGAGGTTGCGGTAGATACGGCCGGCCACATCCTCGCTCGCCGCCTTGAGGGCCAGGGCCAGGTCTTTGAGGTCCACCTCCCGCAGCACCCGGCGGATAGAGTTGTCGTCCAGGGTGAGGATATCTTCAAAGACAAACATGCGCTTGCGGATCTCGTCGGCCAGTTCCGGGTCGTCCTGCTCCAGGGACTCCAGGATGGTGCGCTCGGTGGTGCGGTCGGCCCGGTTCAAGATGTCCACCAGGCTCTTCACCCCGCCGGCGATAGCGAAGTCCTGGTCTACCAGGGAGGATAGGCGCTGCTCCAGGATGCCCTCCAGCTCGCGGACCGTCTCCGGCGAAGTCCGTTCCATGAGGGCTATCCGCTTGGCCACGTCGGCCTGCAGCTGGTCCGGCAGGGCCCCCAGGACCACCGAGGCCTGTTCCGGTTCCAGGTAAGCCAGGATGAGGGCGATGGTCTGGGGGTGCTCGTTGTAGATAAAGTTCACCAGCTGCTTGGGGTCGGCCTTGCGGATCATGTTGAAGGGCCGGATCTTGGAACTGGCCAGGAGCTTTTTGATAATCTCCGCCGCCCGGGCCGGTCCCAGGGCCTTCTCCAGCACGTCGCGGGCGTACCTGATGCCTCCTTGAAGGATAAACATCTGGGCATCGCTTAGCTGGAGGAATTCGTCTACTATCTGCTGCATGGTCGCCGGATCCACGGAGGTGATGTTGGCGATCTGGTAGGTGATGCGCTCAATATCCTCCTGGGCCATTTGTTTTAAGATTAAGGACGATAGCTCTGGCCCCACGGTAATGAGAAAAATGGCTGCCTTCTCCAGGCCGCTGAGGGCCTTCTGTCTTGCCAATCAAAGCCACCCCTAATCCTCTATCAGCCAGGCCTTGAGTAAGAGGGCCGCATCCTCCGGCCGCTGGCGGATGATCTCCCGCAGGTGTTCCATTTTGGCCTTGCGCTCGGCCTCCTGGCGTTCCTTTTCTACGTCTACTGGCTCCGCCGGTTGGACCGCCAGGGGTTCTACCGGGATCCCGGCCTGGAGCCCGGCCGGTAAAGGCCGGCCAGCCAGGGTGGCCCCGCCGGTAAGCTGTTCCGATAAAGCGGCCCGGCGCCGGCGCCGCAGCAAGAAGAAGATGAGCAACAGCAACATTAGCAGGGAAGCCAGCCCGGCCGCCCCCCAGAGGAGATACTGCTGCAGCTTTTGCTGGCGCTGCTGCTGGGCGGCCATGGCATCCGCCATCTGCTGCTGCAGGGAGTTGTCGAAGGTTATGCTTTCGACCTGGATTAAATCGTTCCGGTTCGGGTCGTAACCCACGGCGGCCCGCACAATCTGCTGGATCTGGGTGTTCAGGGCCGCATTCACCGGGCCGTTGACGGCCACGGCCGTGGAGAGGCGCCGGACCTGGCCGGGGGCTACGATGGTGTGGGTATCGGTTTTGTCCACTTCGTAGTTACGGATATTATCGGTTTTAGTGTAGTTACCTTGGGCGGGGTTGGTCCAGGTGTACTGCTGGTTATTAGTCGCTGTCCCGGCCGGCGCGCCCCCGGCGCCGCCGGTGGTGGTACCCTGCTCATTCTTTGTCTCCTCACTTCGCACGACGTTATTACCCCAGACCGTCTGCTGGATCTCCTGCTGGTTGAAGTTCAGGTCGGCCGTCACCATGGCCACGGCCTTGCCCGGCCCCAGGATCTGGTTCAGCATGGCCTGGAGGCGTTGCTCCAGGTCTTTTTCATACTGCCGCTTCAGCTCCATCTGGGCCTGCTGCTTCTGGCCCAAGGGGGCGTTGGCCTCCTCGCTGACGCCATCGCTCAGGACGTTACCGTAAATGTCTATCACGCGGATATTCTCCAGCTTCAGCCCCGGTACGCTGGCGGCCACCAGCTCCATGATGCCCTTCACCTGCCCCGGCTTGAGCCTGGCCAAGGGTTTGAGTTTCAGCATCACCGCCGCCGAGGGCGGCTGCTGTTCCTGCAAGAAGACGCTGGGCGACGGGATGACCAGGTGCACCCGGGCGTCTTCCACTTCATTTAAGGCCACGATGGTCCGCTGCAGTTCCCCCATGAGGGCGCGCTGGTAGTCCAGGTTGCGCTCAAAGTCGGTCATGCCCAGCTTGTTCTGGTCAAAGAGCTCAAAGCCCTGGCCGCTGTTCAGGACCCCGGCGCTGGCCAGGTCCAGGCGCAACTGGTAAAGCTGCTCTTTGGGCACCATGATGGTCGTCCCCTCGCTGGCCAGTTGGTAGGGCACTTTCATCTCTTTCAGCTTTTCCACCACCGCCGCCGCGTCCCTCTGCTGCAGGTTGGTAAAGAGGGGCGCGTACTGGGGCTTTAAGAGCCACTGCACTAAAAAGGCGCCAGCCAGCAGGGCGGCCACGCTTACCACTACCAGGGCTGAACGGCGGCCCGGGGTTAGACCCTGCCAGAAATTTGTTAACCTGTTGCGTATATCTTTAACCTTCATCGAAAGACTCCTGAAGGTAATTAGTTTCGGTAACCATTACTAATATTATCTCCCTGCCCACTGTACGTCAAATCTTATTTCGCCTGGAGGATACTGAGTATCAAGGTTTTACACTTGCATCCGAGCGATTTCCTGGTAGGCCTCCACGGCTTTATTGCGGACCTGCATGGCCAGCTGCAGGGAAAGGTTGGCCTGTTCCAGGGCGAGCATGACCTGGTGGACATCCTCCACCTGGCCGGCCAGGTACTCCTGGGTGAGGGCGTCGGCCTGCTGCTGCAGGGTGTTGATCTCCCCCAGTTTGGCCTTGAGCAGGTCACCGAAGGACCGGGCGATAGGTTCCGTCCCCTGGTTGGCGGACGTTGGGGCTGGTTGCTGGCTCTCCTGCAGGGGGGCCGGCATGAGCAGGGAAACTGGATTAACCAGCATCAGGAATATCCCCCTTCTGAAAATAACTTTACTCCAGGCTGGCATTGTTTTTGCTCGCTCCAAACAAATGCCAGCCCGCAATTTTCCTCCATCACGGTGCGCTCCGCGCGGGGTAACTCCTTCCGAAATAAGATGGGCTAATAAACCTGGCCCTTTAGCTTCCTCGACGGCGGGGGTGGCTTGACTTTAAGTCTAACGGCCGATCTCCAGGGCCTTCAAGGTCATGGCCTTGGCGGCGTTCAGGACTGTCACGTTGGCCTCGTAGGCCCGGGTGGCGGTGATCATGTCCACCATTTCGTTCACCACATTGATATTAGGCAAGCGGACATAGCCGTTGGCGTCGGCGTCCGGGTGGGACGGGTCGTAGACCAGGCGCGGCGGCGTATTATCCTCCACAATAGCCGCCACCGTTACCCCCTGGCCCGGGGCCTGATAGGGCTGTTGGCCGGGCGCGGGGCCTAACCCCGGCCCCAGGGCCTCCCGCAGCTTCTCCGCGAAAACCGGCACTTTCCGCCGGTAGGGGCCACCGTTGGGGTCCCCGGGTACGCGGGTGGTGTTGATATTGGCCAGGTTGCTGGCGATAAGGTCCAGGCGCAGCCGCTCGGCCGTAAGGCCGGAAGCGCTGGCGGCCAGGGCAGGCAGTAACTCCATTTTTTCTACCTCCTAACGCCGGCCCTCGTTAATCACGTAGCGCAGCATGGCCAGGCGGGAGTTCAACTGCTGGGTGGCAAAATTAAAGTTCAGGCTGTTCTGGGCCAGGTTGACCATCTCCACGTCAATATCGACGTTGTTGCCGTCCTGGCGCATGGTGGTGCTATTGTCCTGGTTAACCCGGGGCGTGATGTCCAGGCCCCCCACCGGGAGATGATAGGGGTTGGTGCGGTCCAGGGACAGGCCGGCCTCCAGGCCCAGGGCCTGCCGCAGTTGGTCTTCAAAGGAAACCTCGGACCGCTTGAAGCCGGGGGTATTGACGTTGGCGATATTGTGGGCGATGGTCCGTTGGCGCAGGGCGGCCGTGTCCAGGGATTTTTCCAGCACATACATGGCCGGCGTCATGAACACCTAATCTTCCCCCTTTTTCTTGGAGAATCGATGTTTTTCTCCAACAGTTACCACTTTATCATTTCTATGGTAATTTGGGTATCGGACTAAAGGCCCAAATTGAGGTAGGACTTTAGTCCTATAAAAAATGCCCCTCCGGGCAGGACGAAGGCACCGGAAACGGCAGCCTGGCAATCATAGTCCGTCCTGGCGGACTTTAGACCCATGGCTTTGCGCGCATCCCCTTTCAGGGAGCTTGCCCTTGACGCCCGGGTAAGAAAGTTTTACCTTGGATACTTTCGGTATTTATTCAACACATCCTGGCAAATTCCTGCATGAAGAGAAAAATTTAACCAAAAAATAAAGAGCCGTTCATACAGGACGACCCTTTACGACCATTTAACCCCTTATTTCCCCTATCACTTCTACCTGCTACGCCTACTTGGCCTGTCTGCTAGGGCTTGCACTACCGCTTTAGTTAATCTACTAAATATTGTAAGGCAGATACGAGGGGCGTCCCCGCTGCCTCTGTTGTCATTCAACCTTTAATCCGGTTATGCTAGCGCTATTTTACCAGGCTCACCCTGGCTGGCGGGGAATTTTCCTCCGGATAGCCCTCCAGCAACAGGCGCCGCAGAACGACTACGTCCCCCCGTATTTCTACGGCCATATGGTCCCCGGGTTCCCAGCCCAGCTGCTGCCGGATCTCCTTGGGGATAACGACCTGCCCCCGGCTGGACAGCTTCGTTATCTCGACCTGCCTGCCCATTCTCCCTAACCCCCATACTTTCCGCAGTTTACCTGCGGGATGTAATTCAAAGTTGCCGGTCAAGGCAACGGGGTGCTATGGCCCTATTTCCCTGGTGGTAGGCGCGAGCCATCTGCCGGGCCGTTTGTATTTGGTCCAATTCGTTCTTGGCAATTGCTAAAGCCTGCTGCATCTTGACTGTATTGGCTGCCTGGAGTTGATGGCAAGCCTCCCATGTTAAATGCAATCGCCTGGCGGCCTCAACCAATTCCCCAAGGGTAGCCGACGGTAGA
>JASUSX010000032.1 GCA_030445875.1 Clostridia bacterium | reverse complement strand
TCTCTAAGAGCTGGGCAATAGCCCGTCGTACATCCGCATCGGTCACCGTTTCACCCCTGGTTAACCGCGCAGCGATATCCGTCGCTACCCGGTTGGCCGCCTGGACATGGAGGACGTTTTTTAGTTTTGGTTTGCTAATCCGCCGCAACCGGCCATCCACGACATATACCCGCCCGGGCCCGGCCATCCGCCAGACCAGAAAGGGCCGCCCCCGATCGCGCCCGGCCCTGGAATAGACCAGTTGGCCCGTTTTTAAGTGCCCTGCCGGCATATTTATAGCCCCCACCTGCCAGTTAGAGTAACGTCAGGATTTCCGGCCCGTTATCCGTCACTGCTACCGTATGCTCAAAGTGAGCCGAAGGCTTCCTATCCCTGGTTACTACCGTCCAGTGGTTAGCCAGGGTATAAACTTCGAAGGTGCCGGCATTAACCATTGGTTCAATAGCCAGGACCATACCCTGCCGCAGGCGCGGCCCGTAACCCGGGAGCCCAAAATTCGGCACCTGCGGGTCTTCATGCATCGCACGCCCGACACCATGGCCGACGTAATCGCGGACTACCGCCAGGCCGTTCTTTTCTACATAACTCTGGATGGCATGGGATATATCAGTCAGACGGTTGCCGATAACCGCTTTTTCAATGCCTGCGAAAAGGGCTTCTTCGGTAACTTGCAGCAAATGCTGTTTTTCGGCATCTATGGCGCCCACTGGAAAGGTACGGGCAGCGTCACCAACATAGCCATTTTTTACCGCGCCAATGTCAATACTAATAATATCCCCTTCTGCCAGTTGCTTTAAACCTGGGATACCGTGAACGACTTCCTCATTGACTGAGGCGCAAATACTGGCCGGAAAGCCCCGGTAGCCCTTGAAGGCTGGTACGGCATCCTGGGCCCGGATAAAATCCTCGGCTATCCGGTCCAGCTCGGCGGTAGTCAACCCGGGGGCAATATGCTCCTGGAGCTTCGCCAGGGTCCGGGCCACGATCCGGCCCGCTTCCCGCATCAGGTCAATTTCCCGCCGCGATTTTAAGATAATCATCGCCACTCTCTTCCTAAAGAAGCTCCAATGGCCCTGGTCACCCTCTCGATGGCCTGGCTTCCATCGATCTCCCGCAGCAGGCCGCGCTGCCGGTAGTAGTCGACCAGGGGAGCTGTCTGAGCGCGGTACACTTCCAGGCGCTTGCCCACCGTAGCGGCGGTATCGTCCTCCCGCTGGATGAGTTCGCCGCCGCAGGCATCGCATTTACCGGCCACTGCCGGGGGGTTATACTGCCCATGGTAGGTGGCACCGCACTGGCGGCACACCCGTCTCCCCGTCAGGCGTTCCAGGAGTTCGGCCTCGGGGACCTCGATGTCAATGACCGCATCCAGGCCTTCCCCCCTGCTGGCTAGCCAGGCGTCCAGGGCTTCGGCCTGGGCCACCGTCCGCGGGAACCCGTCCAGTAAGAACCCCCCCTGGCAATCGGGCTGGCTTAACCTTTCCTCGACCAGGCCGATGGTCACGCTGTCAGGTACCAGGCCGCCGCCCTGCAGGTATTCTTGCGCCTGACGGCCCAGGGGAGTGCCGGCTTTTATGGCCTGGCGAAACATGTCCCCGGTGGATATATGGGGTACCCCCAGGCGTTCACTAATACTTAAGGCCTGGGTACCTTTGCCGGCGCCGGGTGGTCCCAGCAATACCAAACGCATACCCTTTTTAGCCTCCCGCTACTTACTTCATAAAACCCTGGTAGTGACGTAATAACAGGTGCGATTCCAGTTGCTTCATGGTCTCCAGGGCTACACCGACGACAATCAGGAGGGAGGTGCCGCCAAAATAGACGTTAATGCCGGTAACGGCCATGATGATATTCGGCAACACGGCGATAAAAGCCAGGAAGATGGCCCCGCTCAAGGTGATGCGGGTCAAAATCCTTTCAATATACTCTTGCGTCGGCCTTCCCGGCCGCAAGCCCGGGATAAAGCCGCCGTACTTCTTCATGTTATCGGCGACATCCTGGGGGTTAAAGGTAACAGCCGTATAGAAATAGGTGAAGAAGATGATCAACAGGGCATAGAGGGCCATATAAAAGGCCGACCGGGGTTCAAAGAAAGCTACTATGGCCTGAGCAAAACTGTTCTGGGGAAACCAGGACGCCAGGGTACTGGGGAACATGAGGATGGACATGGCAAAGATCACGGGAATAACCCCGGCCTGGTTGACCTTTAAGGGGATATGGGTGCTCTGGCCGCCATAAACCCGCCGGCCCACCACGCGCTTAGCGTACTGGACGCTGATGCGCCGTTCTCCCTGCTGCATAGCCACTACAGCAGCAATAATCACCACCGCGATAATGGCGAACAGGAGCAGGGAGAAAATGCTTACCGTCCCCGAAGTAAGATACTGGTAAATGCTAACGGCACCAGCCGGTAAACGGGACACAATGCCCGCAAAGATGATCAAGGAAATGCCATTGCCGATGCCCTTTTCCGTAATCAGTTCCCCCAGCCACATGAGGAAGGCCGTCCCGGCCGTCAGCATTACCGCTACCACCAGGTAATTGTAAATACCCGGCCGCAGGAAGGCTCCCGAACGGGCCAGGTAGAGGGCCATGCCCAGGGCCTGGAGCAATCCCAGGATGACGGTGCCGTAGCGGGTGTACTGAACAATCTTTTTGCGCCCTTCGATATCCTCTTTGGCCAGCCGCTCCAGGGCGGGAATTACCACCGTCAGGAGCTGCATAATAATAGAAGCATTAATGTAGGGCATTATACCCATGGCGAAGATGGTAAAGCGTTTGAAGGCCCCACCGGATATGACATCAAAAAAACCCAGGATGGTACCGCCTTTCACCAGTTCCGCCAGGACAGCGTTATTAATGCCCGGCAGGGGTACATGGGCCCCCAGGCGGAAGACGATAAACATGGCCAGGGTAAAGAATATCTTCTTCCGCAGATCTTCCAGTTTCCAGGCGCTGGCCAGGGTATCTAACACTTACATCACCTCAACTTTGCCGCCGGCCGCCTCGATCTTGGCAATGGCCTGGCGGCTGGCAGCTTGAACCTTGACGGTCAAGGGTTTGCTCAGTTCCCCGTCCCCCAGAACCTTGACGCCGTTTTTAGCCTGTTTGACCAGGCCCGCCCTGGCCAGGACTTCGGGAGTGACCTCCGTATGGGGTTCGAAGCGCTCCAGTTCACCAACGTTGATGGCCGCGAGCTTGCGGGCGAATATATTGGTAAAACCCCTTTTGGGCAACCGCCGGCTCAGGGGCATCTGGCCGCCCTCAAAACCACGCCGGACACCGCCGCCGGAACGGGCTTTCTGGCCTTTATGACCACGGCCTGAGGTTTTGCCCAGGCCGGAACCGATACCCCGCCCTACGCGGGTAGCTTTCGTTCTGGAACCCCGGGCTGGATGGAGTTCGTGCAGGTGCACCACAGTCACCTCCTATTCAACTTCTTCGACCTTGAGCAGGTGGGCCAGCTTACGTACCTGGCCCCTGTTGACCGGGGTATCAGGCATGGTCCGGACGGTGTTCAATTTATTCAGGCCCAGGGCCCGGGCTGTCTTTCTCTCCGTTTCCGGCCGGCCAATTAAGCTTTTCACCAAGGTGATCTTCAAGTTCGCCACTTTCTATTCCTCCTAGCCAACTCGCTCTGCTACTGTCTTGCCCCGGAGACGGGCTACTTCTTCCGCCCTTTTCAGGCCCCTCAAGCCTTCTATGGTAGCATAAACCACGTTATTGGGATTGGCCGAACCCAGGCTCTTGGTGAGGATATCCCGGACACCGGCAGCTTCCAGGACCGCCCGTACCGGGCCGCCGGCAATAACGCCCGTGCCGGGAGCGGCGGGTTTAAGCAACACTTTGCCGGCCCCGAAGTGCCCCAGAACCTCGTGGGGAATGGTCGTGCCTACCATGGGCACCTTGATGAGGTTCTTTTTGGCATCCTCAATTCCCTTGCGGATAGCTTCCGGCACTTCGCTTGCTTTCCCCAGGCCGGCGCCGACATGGCCTTTGCCATCCCCTACTACCACCAGGGCCGAAAAGCTGAAACGCCGGCCACCTTTAACCACTTTGGCTACCCGGTTGATATGGACCACTTTTTCCGTAATCTCCAGGTCTTTGGCATCGATGCGCGCCATTATTCCCCTCCTTCCTGGTATTAAAGATTAAAACTCTAGCCCTGCTTCCCGGGCACCGGCAGCTACGGCGGCAATGCGGCCGTGGTATATACTGCCGCCCCGGTCAAAAACGACTTGCTTGATGCCTTTCTCCAGGGCCCGCCGGGCTACCAGTTCGCCTACCCTCCGTGCGGCCTCGGTATTGCCTGTGGCCTTCGTCCCCTTCAGGTCTGGATCCAGGGTGGAAGCAGTAACCATGGTCACACCCCGGGTGTCATCGATTACCTGGGCGTAGATATGGCGCAGGCTGCGGTAAACACTCAGGCGGGGCCTTTCCGGAGTGCCCATCATATGCCGGCGCACCCGCAGGTGTTTCCGCTGCCGTGTGAGTTTGCGGTCTTTCCTTTTGAACATCCCTTTACCCCCTATTTCTTACCGCCCTTGGCGCCAGTTTTACCGACTTTACGCCTGATCTGTTCGCCCTCATACTTTATACCTTTACCCTTATAGGGTTCCGGGCGGCGGACATCGCGAATGTTGGCTGCCAGGGCACCTACAGCTTCCTTATCGATACCCTTAACAATTATCTTATTGGGTGCCGGGACTTCTATCTCCAGGCCTTCCCCAGGTACCATCTCCACCGGGTGGGAATAGCCCACAGTCAGTACCAGTTTATTCCCTTGCTTGGCAGCACGGTAGCCAACCCCTACCAGTTCCAGCCCCTTCTGGAACCCTTTGGTAACCCCATCCACCATATTCTGTAACAGGGCCCGGGAAAGACCGTGCAAGGAACGATGGGGTTTGGCATCAGAGGGCCGGCTGACGTGCAGCACCTCTCCCTCCCGGCTGATGGTAATCTCCGCCGGGAACTGGCGGGTGAGTTTGCCCTTCGGTCCCTTAACTGTTACCGTATTGCCATCGACATTAACTTCTACCCCCGCCGGTATCTGGACCGGTTTTTTGCCTACCCGTGACACTAGATCACCTCCAGCCTCACCAGATATAGCAGATAACTTCGCCGCCGACGCCTTCGCGACGGGCCTGTTTATCTGTAAGAATACCCTTACTGGTTGATATGACAGCCAACCCCAGGCCCCCCAGGACCTTGGGAACTTCCCCTTTACGGGCGTAAATCCTTAAGCCCGGGCGGCTGATGCGCTTGATACCGGTTATGACCTTTTCCTTATTGGGTCCATACTTAAGGTAAAGCCTTAATATGCCCTGCTTGCCGTCCTCGACATACTCGTAACTCTTAATATAACCCTCGTTCTTCAAGATTTCAGCTAGAGCCCGTTTCATCCTGGAAGCTGGTACTTCCACCTTCTCCTGGTAGACCATATTGGCGTTCCGGATCCGGGTTAGGAAATCAGCGATGGGATCGGTCATCACCTTGAACTACCCCCTTCCTTCTAGTCCCCGCAATTACCAGCTGGCTTTATTAATGCCGGGGAGTTCTCCTTTATAGGCCAGCTCGCGGAAACAAATCCGGCACAGGCCAAACTTCCGTAAATAACCGTGGGGACGACCACAGCGCAAGCAACGGTTATAAGCGCGCACCTGGAATTTCTGGGGACGGCTTTGTTTGATCCGTAAAGATTTTTTGGCCATGGGTTTCCTCCTTATCAGTGTTCCCGGAAAGGCATACCAAAGCCGCGCAAGAGTTCCCGGGCTTCTTCGTCGCTCTTCGCCGTCGTCACCATTACTACTTCCAGACCCCTGGTTTTGTCGACCTTGTCGTAATCAATCTCCGGGAAAATAAGCTGTTCTTTGAGGCCCAGGGAATAGTTACCGCGCCCGTCGAAGGAATTAGAAGAGACTCCCTGGAAATCGCGCACCCGCGGCAGGGCCACATTGACCAGGCGGTCTAGAAATTCATACATCCTCTCTCCCCGCAGGGTCACCTTGCAGCCAATACTGTTACCTTGGCGCAGTTTGAAGGCCGCGATGGATTTCTTAGCCTTGGTCACAACGGGCTTTTGCCCGGTAATGGCCATCATGTCCTGCACGGCGCCTTCGATAGCCTTGGGATTCTGGGTGGCTTCGCCCACCCCCATATTAACCACGATCTTTTCCAGTCTGGGAACTTCCATTACGTTTTTATAGCCGAATTTGTCCTTCAGGGTCTTACGGATCTCTTTCAGATACTTTTCCTTGAGTCTGGCCACGTCCAGCCCTCCTTTACCTGGGCTTATTCAAGAACTTCGCCGCACTTTTTACACACCCTGGCTTTGGTGCCATCGGCCAGGAACTGTTTCCCGATACGGGTAGGGCGATTACATTTGCTGCAAAACAACAGGACATTACTGCTGGCTACCGGGGCCTCTTTTTCGATAATCCCGCCCTGGGGCATTTTTTGGGTGGGACGGGTGTGGCGCTTCACGATGTTCACACCCTCAACGATAACCCTGCCTTTGGCCGGGTCGACACTTAAAACCTTGCCCTTCTTGCCGGCGTCTTTGCCGGTAATTACCATGACCAGGTCGCCTTTTTTAACATGCACTCTGGGTGCGGTCAAGCTCAAGCCACCTCCCTTTCCCTAAAGGACTTCCGGGGCCAGGGAGATAATCTTCATAAAATCCCTTTCCCTCAGTTCCCTGGCTACCGGGCCGAAGATCCGCGTGCCCCGGGGGTTGTTTTGATCATTGATGATCACCGCTGCGTTTTCATTAAAACGAATATAGGAGCCATCCTCACGTTTTACGGGCCTGGTAGTCCGTACTACTACCGCCCGGACCACGTCGCCTTTTTTAACCACGCCCCCAGGTGTTGCTTCCTTAACGGAGGCAATGATTACATCCCCCACCCCGGCGTAGCGCCTTTTGGATCCGCCGAGGACGCGGATGCACATCAGTCTTCTGGCCCCTGTGTTATCGCCGACTTTGAGGATTGTCTGCTGCTGGATCATATTTTACCTCCTTCCCGGCGGGTGTCTGGCTGGCTATTTGGCCTTCTCCAGGATCTCCACTACCCGCCACCGCTTATCTTTACTTAATGGGCGGGTCTCCATAATCTTGACTTTATCGCCAACCTTACACTCGTTCTTTTCATCATGGGCCTTAAATTTCCTCGTGTTGCGGATGATTTTACCCATCAATGGGTGGCGCACCCGGTCTTCCACGGCTACTACAACCGTTTTATTCATCTTATCGCTTACTACACTGCCGATGCGGGTCTTACGGTAATTTCTCTCCAAAGGGCCTGCCCCCTTCCTTTACCGTGATTGTGCTTTAAGCCCGTTCCTTCTTTAATTCCCGTTCCCGCAGGATGGTTTTGGCCCTGGCTATGCCGCGGCGTACTTCCCGCAGGCGCATAGGGTTATCCATCTGGCCCGTAGCCAGTTGGAAACGCAGGTTGAATAACTCCTGCTTTAGTTCGCCTACCTTTTGGAGCAATTCCTCGGTGGTCAATTCACGAATCTCCTTAGCTTTCATTGGCCTCACCACCCACTTCCGCGCGTTTAACGAACTTGGTCTTAATGGGCAGCTTGTGGGAGGCCAGGCGCATGGCTTCACGGGCTACCTCCTCGGTAACCCCGGCCATCTCGAAGAGAATCCGCCCGGGTTTAACAACGGCTACCCAGTACTCCGGTGCCCCCTTACCGCTGCCCATACGAGTTTCAGCCGGTTTGGCCGTAATGGGGGTGTCGGGAAAAATCTTAATCCATACCTTGCCCCCGCGTTTTATATAACGGGTCATGGCAATACGGGCCGCCTCGATCTGGCGGCTGGTAATCCAGGCCGGTTCCAGGGCCCGCAGCCCGTAGTCGCCAAAGAGCACTTCGTTACCCCGGGTGGCGGTGCCCTCAGTCCCCGGCCGGTGGGGTTTACGGTATTTCACCCGCTTGGGCATTAACATTACTGGCGACCCCCTTCCTGGACCCTGGCCCGTTCAGGCAATACTTCACCCTTATACAACCATACCTTGACCCCTATTTTACCATAAGTGGTGTTGGCCTCGGCAAAGCCATAGTCGATGTCCGCCCGCAAGGTATGCAGGGGTACCTTGCCCTCGCTATACCATTCGGTGCGGGCAATCTCCGCCCCGGCCAGGCGCCCGCCACAGGCGATTCTAATCCCCTGGGCGCCCAGGCGCATCGCCCGGCCGACGGCCTGTTTCATGGCCCGCCGGAAGGCAATCCTTTTCTCCAGTTGGGCAGCCACATTCTCCGCCACTAGCTGGGCGTTCAGCTCCGGCTTTTTGATCTCGACAATGTTCAGGTTGACCTGCTTGCCTGTAAGGGCTTCTAACTCCTTACGCAGGGCCTCGACCTCGGCGCCGCCCCGGCCGATGATAACCCCTGGCCGGGCGGTATTGATTATCACTTTTAAGCGATTGGCCGCCCGCTCAATTTCAATGCTGGCAATGCCCGCCTGGTAAAGGCGCTTCTTAATAAATTGACGGATCTTTAGATCCTCGTGGAGCAGGGTCTTGTATTCTTTGCCAGCGAACCAGCGGGAGTCCCAATCGCGGATAATGCCGATGCGTAATCCCTTGGGGTGTACCTTTTGACCCACGAAATCAGTCCTCCTTTTCCCCAACCACTACCGTAATGTGGCTGGTTCGTTTCCGGCGGGTATTGGCCCGGCCCATGGCCCGCGGCTGGTAGCGTTTCAGGGTCGGCCCTTCGTCAACATAAGCACGGCTGACGACCAATTCACTGGCATCCAGGTCGTAGTTGTGTTCCGCATTGGCTACAGCCGACTTTAAGACCTTGGCGATAGCCCGCGCCCCCCGTTTGGGGGTAACCATGAGTATCGCTTCCGCTTCCCGTACCCCTTTACCCCGGATGAGGTCGATAACCTGGCGCACACGCCGCGGGGAAATCCGGATATACTTCGCTATTGCTCTGGCTTCCATCCTGTTTACCCCCTTACTTCAGCGCCGTGGAGCGTTCCGTGTGGGCGCCGTGCCCCCGGAACATACGGGTGGGTGCAAATTCCCCCAGCTTGTGGCCGACCATATCTTCGGTTATATATATAGGCACATGTTTACGGCCGTCATGAACAGCTATGGTATGGCCCACCATCTCGGGAAAGATTGTTGAACGGCGGGACCAGGTTTTTATGACCCTTTTATTGCCCTTCTCGTTCATTTCGATAATTCGCTTTAGCAGCTTTTCCTCACAATATGGCCCTTTTTTCAAGGAGCGGCCCATAAAAAGGAACCTCCTTTCACCGCATTATTTATTGCGCGGCTTGACAATCAGTTTATTGCTCGGTTTTCTCTTCTTGCGGGTCTTGACCCCCATGGCCGGCTTACCCCAGGGCGTCACCGGGTGCTTACGCCCTACCGGCGCCCGCCCTTCACCGCCACCGTGGGGGTGGTCCACCGGGTTCATAACCACACCGCGCACTGTGGGTCTTATACCCAGCCAGCGGCTGCGGCCGGCCTTACCTCGATTGATGTTTTCCCAGTCCAGGTTGCCCACCTGGCCGATGGTCGCCCGGCACCCTTCCTCTACTTTACGCACTTCTCCCGAGGGCAAACGCAGGAGAGCGTAGCCGCCTTCCTTGGCCATGAGTTGAGCCCCGGCCCCGGCCGCCCGCACCATCTGGCCGCCCTTGCCGGGTTTAAGTTCAATATTATGCACCATGGTACCCACCGGCACCTGGCTTAAGGGCATAGCGTTGCCCACCTTGATATCCGCACCCGGGCCACTGATTATCTGGTAGCCCACCTGCAGGTTCTCCGGGGCCAGGATATAACGCTTTTCCCCATCCGCATAATTGATCAGGGCGATATTGGCCGAGCGGTTGGGGTCGTATTCGATAGTTGCCACGCGGCCGGGTATACCATCTTTATCGCGCTTGAAATCAATTATTCGGTACAGGCGCTTATGGCCCCCGCCCTGGTGCCGGACACTGATCCGCCCTCCGTTGTTACGGCCGCCCTTCTTCTTTAGAGGCGCTAGCAGGGGCTTGTAGGGCTCTGTTGCCGTTATCTCGGCAAAGGTGGAGACCGTCATTTGCCGCCGGCCGGGTGAGGTGGGTTTAAACTTCTTAATGGCCATCTTACTTCTCCCCTACAAAAATCGTCACCGCGCGAGCAGGGGTACCCCCGCCCGGGCAATGCAACTTCTTTCTACTCCAGCCCCTCAAAGACCTTGATTTTATCGCCAGGTTTAAGGGTGATAATGGCTTTTTTCCGATCAGGCTGGCGTCCCTGGAAACGGCCTACCCGGCGCAACTTACCCCGGTCTACGAGGGTATTGACCTTTAGTACCTCAACGTTGAAGAGTTTCTCGATGGCGTTTTTGATTTCAATTTTATTAGCCTCAGGAGAAACTAAAAAGGTATATTTATTCTCGGCCATCAGGCTGGTCGACTTTTCCGTAACCAGGGGTTTTAGGATCACATCTTCCGGGGTTCTCATCAGCCAAGCACCTCCTGTACCCTGGTCACAGCGTCTTTGGTCAGGACCAGTTTCTCATGGGCCAGGAGATCATATACATTTAACCCCGTGGGGGTAATGCAGGTGGTACCTGGCAGGTTGCGGGCGGAGAGTTCTACATTGGGGTCTTGCCCCGCCGTAACTACCAGGACCTTATCCTTTACATCCAGGGCCCTGAGGAGGGCAGCCATATCCCTGGTCCGGGGGTGGTCCAGCTTTAATTCATCAAGGACAATAATATTGCCGTCCCGCACTTTGCTGGCCAGGGCGGAACGCAGGGCTAAACGGCGTACCTTTTTGGGTAGCTTGTAGCTATAGTCCCTGGGCTGGGGGCCGAATATAACCGCCCCGCCCCGCCACAGGGGCGAGCGAATACTCCCGGCCCGGGCGCGTCCGGTACCCTTCTGGCGCCAGGGTTTACGGCCGCCGCCGCTGACCTCGGCCCAACCGCGGGTTGCTGCCGTGCCCTGGCGCTGGCTGGCCTGTTGCATTACTACCGCCTGGTGCAGGACAGCCTCGTTGACCTCGCCACCAAAGACACGATCATCGAGGTCAATCTCCCCCACCTGCTGGCCCTGGATATTGTATAAGGCTACTCTGGGCATTGCCTGTTAGCCTCCCTTTACCGAATTCTTGATCACCAGCAGCCCCCGGCGCGGCCCCGGTACAGAGCCTTTAATCAAAAGGAGATTGCGCTCGGGGTCGTTCTTGACTACTTCCAGTCCCTGTACGGTAACCCTGGCGGCGCCCAGGTGACCAGGTAAACGCCGCCCTTTGAACACCCTGGCCGGCCCTTTAGCCGCCAGGGAACCCGGACGGCGGTGATACTTGGAACCGTGCTCCATGGGACCGCGGTGAAAGCCATGCCGCTTAATACCGCCGGCAAAGCCTTTACCTTTAGATATACCGGTAACGTCGACTTTTTCCCCGGGCTTAAAAATATCGGCTTTAATCTCGGCCCCCACCTGATAAGCGCCGGTATCCTCCAGGCGCAGTTCCCGGACGTAACGGAAGGGGGTTACCCCGGCCTTGCTGAAATGCCCCTGCAGGGGTTTATTGACCTTTCTTTCTTTAACCGGCCCAAAGCCTACCTGCAGGGCCTCGTAGCCGTCGGTAGCTGCTGCCTTTTTCCGGATGACAACGCAGGGCCCGGCCTCGACTACCGTTACCGGAATAGCCCGGCCGGCCTCGTCGAAAATCTGGGTCATACCCAGTTTTTTTCCTAAAATACCTTTCTGCACCTGCCCTTACCCCCTACAGTTTGATCTCGATGTCAACCCCTGCCGGGAGATCCAGGCGCATTAATGCGTCTACAGTCTTGGGCGTCGGCTCGTGGATGTCGATGAGCCTTTTGTGGGTACGCATTTCAAACTGCTCCCGGGAATCCTTATTGACATGGGGTGAGCGTAAAATCGTAAAGATATTCTTCTCCGTCGGCAGCGGAATGGGCCCGGACACGACCGCCCCGGTACGCCTGGCAGTATCTACTATCTTCTGGGATGATTGATCCAGCAACCGGTGATCAAAGGCCTTCAAACGAATACGGATCTTCTGCCTGGCCATGGGTCACTTTCCCCCTCTTTCATGGCACGGGATCAGGCACATAGCCTGATCCCTGGCCTCCTAATTTACTCGTTAATCCCGGTGACGACGCCGGCGCCCACGGTGCGGCCGCCTTCACGGATAGCAAACCGCAGGCCTTCTTCGATGGCTATCGGGGTGATG
>JASUSX010000031.1 GCA_030445875.1 Clostridia bacterium | reverse complement strand
AGCTGGTATTCCTCCAGGGGCGGGTAGGGTTGCATGTGGTTATTACACCCGGATTGGCCCTGACCCTGTTTTCCCCCCTGCTTACACTGCAGGGCCGGACGCTGGCGGCGGCGGAAAAGGGCCGCCCTTAAAGGTTTGCGATAAGGACCGGGCAAGGTCTTTCCTCCTTCCCTGTGAAGCCGGATAATGCCAGCACTGGTTAGCTTTTACCGGGGAAGGAAGCCTTATACACCCGGAGAGGACCGCGAGAATTATTGATTCCCGCATGAGTCGGGCTTCGCCAGGAGGATATTTAAGATTGACAGAAACATCCTGGCATCTTACAATATGATAAGAATAAAACCAGGGGGTGTAATTCCTGTGGCTGTAACCTCCTTGTCAACCAGGGGCCAGATAGTGATACCCAAGTGGATTAGGGAAACCCTGAAACTCAAATCAGGAGCCAAATTTTTCATTGACCTAGATGGCGATAGGATTATTCTACGTCCTGTCAAAGAAGACCTGGCCGCCGAACTATATGGGAAATACAGGGGTGTTAATTTGCTAGGTGATTTATTGCGAGAACACCGGGAGGAGTTAAGCCGGTATGGAAATTCAAAGCGGTAAGCAGGAAATTGACGGTATTACCCTGGACTCCTGGGCCGTCCTGGCCTGGTTACAAGGGGAAAAGGCCGGGATTTTTGTTAAAAATCTCATCGCCTGGTGCAATGGTAGTGCAAGCGCTGCTAAAGAAATTACACCTTTATTGGGACAGATCAATAAACCTCCTAGAATTTACTTGAATTTAATTAACCTTGGCGAGATTTTTTATATTATAGGTCGTAAGCAGGGTGAAAGGGAAGCGAAAGAATTAATTAACCGGCTCTCTCTATCTACCCTGGAGTTTGTCCCTGTTGACTATGATCTCGTAATCAGGGCCGCAAGATTAAAGATAAAATACCCTATTGCCTACGCCGACGCTTTTGCCGTGGCAACGGCGGTAGTTACCGAAAGCGCCCTGCTTACCGGGGATCCAGAATTACAAGATATAGCAGATGTAAAGATAATATGGTTGGGTTAACATAAAACCCCTCACGCTACCCTGCGAGAGGGGTTTTGGCTTGCATCAAGATCTGGTCTCCGACCCTTTGCTTCCAGCTTCCTTTAGCGCTCGGCGGCCGATGTCCCGGCGGTAGTGCATACCGGGGAAATGGATGGCCCTGATACCGTCATAAACGCGGTCCAGGGCGGCGGGCAGGTCTGCACCGCGGGCAGTAGCGCATAACACCCGGCCCCCGGCGGTAACCACCTGACCCGCTACCAGGGCGGTGCCGGCGTGGAAAACCTCCACCCCCGACGGCACTCGATCCAGCCCGATTATAGGGTCTCCTTTAACATAGGGGCCGGGGTAGCCACCGGCTGCCAGGACTACCCCGACGGCTGCGCCGGGGTACCAGGCAATCCTGGTGCCAGCCAGCTCGCCGTTGATGGCCGCTAGCATCAACTCTACCAAATCGCTTTTTAACAGAAGCATCAGCGGCTGGGTCTCCGGGTCGCCGAAGCGGCAGTTGAACTCCAGGACCTTCAGCCCCTCACGGGTGAGCATTAAACCGGCGTAGAGAACGCCGCGGTAAGGGTGACCGGCGGCGGCCATGGCCCGGACGGTAGGCCGCAGGATCTCTTCCTCTACCCGGGCAGCTATCTCCGGGGTATAAAAAGGCACCGGCGCGTAAGCGCCCATACCGCCGGTGTTGGGGCCACTATCCCCTTCCCCTACTCGCTTGTGGTCCTGGGAAGGTAACAGGGGCCGTACTGTTTCCCCGTCGCACAGGGCCAGAATGCTTACCTCTTCCCCTTCCAGGTATTCCTCGATGATTACCCGCTTCCCAGCGGCGCCAAAGCGGCCGCCGAACATGGCCGTTACCGCTTCCCGGGCTGCGGCCGTATCTGCAGCCACCACCACCCCTTTGCCGGCAGCCAGGCCGTCAGCCTTGACCACCGCCGGGCCGGGGTGTTCCTCCAGGTAGGCCAGGGCCGGCCCGGCCTCCGTAAAGGCTACGTGGCGGGCGGTGGGGATACCAGACTGCTGCATGATCTCCTTGGCGAAGACCTTGCTCCCCTCCAGTTGCGCCGCCGCGCGGTAGGGCCCGAAGACCGGCAGGCCGGCCTCCTGGAAGGCGTCGGCGATCCCGACCACCAGGGGGGCTTCGGGGCCGACGATGGTAAGATCAATGGTCGTCTGGCGGGCGAAGGCCAGCAAACCCGGGATATCATCAGCCTTAATAGGCACGCAAGTCGCCAGGCTGGCAATGCCAGCGTTGCCCGGCGCGCAGTAGATCTCCGTCACTCCAGGGCTTTGGGCGATTTTCCACACTAGGGCGTGTTCCCGCCCGCCGCCGCCGACTACCAGGATACGCACTGTTAACCCCTCCGCAAACAGGCTTCTGCTAAAAGTAGTTACTGCTGGCAGATTACTCCACCTTGCACGCCTTTCCCTGGTTTCTTATTAGTGCCGGAAGTGACGGACGCCGGTAAAGACCATGGCCATACCGGCGGCGTCGGCGGCCTTAATGGACTCCTCGTCACGCAAGGATCCGCCGGGCTGGATGATGGCCGTGATGCCGGCCGCCGCAGCCAGGGCTACCGTATCGCCAAAGGGGAAGAAGGCATCGGAGGCCAGAACAGCCCCTTTAGCCCGGGCGCCGGCCTGCTCCAGGGCGATGCGCGCCGCCCCGACGCGGTTCATCTGGCCAGCACCTATCCCCAGGGTGACGCCGTCTTGAGCCACCACGATGGCGTTGGACTTGACGTGTTTGACCACCCGCCAGGCAAAGAGCAGGTCTTCCCTTTCCCTGGCTGCAGGTTGCCGGACCGTTACCACCTTGAGGCGGGCTGGGTCAAGGACCTGAAGATCAGGTTCTTGGACCAGGAAGCCGCCGCTGACGGGCCGGACCAGGTATTCCCGGTCGCGATGGGTAGCCCTCTCCCCGGCGGCCAGCAGGCGCATATTGGGCTTGCTCCTTAATATCTCCAGGGCTTCGGGGGTAAAGGCCGGGGCGATGACTGCCTCCAGGAAAATCTCCACCATCTCCCGCGCCATTTCCCCGTCCACCGGCCGGTTACAGGCGACAATACCGCCGAAAGCGGAAACGGGGTCAGCGGCGTAGGCGCGGCGGTAGGCAGCAGCAGGGGTTTCCCCCCGCGCCACCCCGCAGGGGTTGGTGTGCTTGATGATAGCTACCACTGGTTCCTCAAAATCACCGGCCAGGTTCCAGGCAGCGTCCAGGTCCATGAGGTTGTTGTAGGAAAGCTCCTTGCCCTGGAGCTGACGCGCTCCGGCCAGACTGCCAGGTGGCGGGGCGGGCAGGCGGTAGAAAGCGGCCCCCTGGTGGGGGTTTTCGCCGTAACGGAGGTCCTGGACCTTTTCCCCGCTCAGGACGAAACTCGCCGGGAATGGTTCTTCATTGCGAAGGAGGCGCTGGAAGTAGGCGGCAATGGCGGCGTCGTAGGCCGCGGTGTGGGCAAAGGCGGCTGCCGCCAGGCGCCGCCGGGTGGCGGGACCGATTTCCCCCTGCTCCTGCAACTCAGCCAGCACCTCGCCGTAGCTCGCCGGGTCGACGACTACCGCCACCCGTTCGTTGTTCTTGGCCGCCGCCCGTACCATGGAAGGGCCGCCGATGTCGATATTTTCAATGGCCTCTTCCGGGGTTACCCCGGGTCGGGCGATTGTTTCCCGGAAGGGGTAGAGGTTGACTACCACCAGGTCAATGGTCTGGATACCCTGCTCTTGCAGCTGTTCCTGGTGTTCCCGCGTCGGCCGGGCGAGGATGCCGCCGTGGATTTTCGGGTGGAGGGTCTTCACCCGGCCGTCCAGGATCTCCGGGAAACCGGTGACGGTCGCCACTTCGGTCACGGGCAGGCCGGCTTCCGTTAACGCGCGAGCAGTGCCGCCGGTGGATACGAGTTCCCATCCCAGGTCCGTGAGGCCCCGGGCGAATTCTATCAGGCCTGTTTTGTCGGAAACGCTGAGCAGCGCTCTTTTGGGCATATGTAAAATCACTCCCTCGGAAAATTTGGTGGGGATATGCCCCCACCATACTGTTCAGCCATATTTTCCTGCTTCGCAGCGAGGGCATTAGCTCCCAGGCCGTACCCTGACCCGGCGGCCCTGGAATTCCATCCGGCCCTCGGCGATCCACTTGATCACCTGGGGATAGAGGCGGTGTTCCTCCACCAGGATGCGGGCCGCCAGCGTCTCCGGGGTATCGTCATCGCGAACCGGCACCACCGCCTGGGCGATGATAGGGCCCGTATCAGTGCCGGCGTCGACGAAGTGGACGGTGCAGCCGGAGTACTTGACACCGTACTCCAGGGCCTGGCGCTGGGCATCAATCCCCGGGAAAGACGGCAATAAAGCCGGGTGAATATTGATGACCCGCCCGGGAAAGCGGTCCAGAAAATCCTGGCTGAGGAGCCGCATAAAACCGGCCAGGACGACCAGTTCTACCCCTTCCCGCTCCAAGGCCGCCGCCAGGGCCAGGTCGTAAGCCTGGCGCGTGGGGTACGCCCGGGGTTCCAGGGCCATGGCCTTCAACCCCCGTTGCCGGGCCAGATCCAGGGCGCAGGCCCCCGGCCGGTCGCTCACTACTACCTGGATACGGGCGGGCACCTCTCCCCTAGCTATGGCTGCGGCGATGGCTTCCATATTGCTCCCCCGCCCGGAAACCAGGATGCCGATGGGTAAGGGTGATACGCTCATGCTTTCCCCTCCCCTTTTAACCCTGGCTCGAACTTTACTTCCCGCTGGCCGGGGATAACTTCCCCAAGGATAAACACCTGCTCCCCTGAACGAGCTAATAGTTCCTTCACCTTATCGGCGTCGCCGGCTTCCACCACCGCCAGCATACCTAGCCCCATGTTGAAGGTGCGGTACATCTCTACCTCCGTTATTCCACCGGCCTCCTGGATAAGCTGGAAGATTGGTGGCACCGGCCAGCTTGGCCGCTCTATGCGCAGGCTTAAGCCCCCCGGCAGGATACGGGGCGGGTTCTCGATAAGCCCGCCGCCGGTGATGTGGGCCAGGCCCTTGATCAGTCCTTGTTGCAGCAGGGGTAAAAGACTGGCTACGTAAATCCGCGTCGGTTCCAGGAGTTCTTCCCCCAGGGCGCGGCCTGTTTCCGGCAGTTCCCGTTCCAGGGAATAACCGGCCTCTGCCAATAAAACCCGCCGTACCAGGGAAAAGCCATTGGAATGCAGGCCGCTGGAGGCCAGGCCCAGGACTACCTGCCCGGGCCGGAGGCGGCTCCCGTCCAGGAGCTCCTCCCGCTCCACGACACCGACGGCAAAACCGGCCAGGTCGTATTCGTCCGGCGGGTAAAAACCGGGCATCTCGGCCGTCTCACCACCGATGAGGGCGCAGCCGGCCTGGCGGCACCCCGCGGCCACCCCGGCGACGATTTGGGCCACCTTTTCCGGCACCATCTTTCCCACCGCCAGGTAGTCCAGGAAGAAAAGGGGCTCGGCGCCCTGGACCAGGATGTCGTTGACGCACATGGCCACGGCGTCGATGCCGATGGTGTCGTGACGGTCCATTAAGAAAGCTATTTTGAGTTTCGTCCCTACCCCGTCGGTTCCAGCCACCAGCACCGGTTGCCGGTAGCGGCCCGGTTCCAGGGCAAAGAGGCCGCCGAAACCGCCCAAATCGCCCAGGACCCCCGGGCGGTGGGTGCGGCGCACATGTTCCCGCATCAAATCCACGGCGCGGTTCCCGGCGGCGATGTCTACGCCGGCGGCCGCGTAGGTAATACCAGACACCCTATCGACCTCCCAGGCTATACTTCGTCGCTTCCTCCGGGGCGGGGATAGGTATGGGGTAGCGGCCGGTGAAACATGCGGCGCAGAAGTTCTCCGCCCCCCTGGCTACGGAGCTAAAAAGGCCCTCGTGGCTCAAGTAATGGAGACTGTCGGCGCCGACGTGGCGGCGGATGTCCGCCAGGTTATACTGGGCAGCTATGAGTTCTCCCCGGGCGCTGGTATCAATACCATAATAACAGGGGTGCAGGACCGGTGGTGAAGCCACCAGCAGGTGGACCTCCCTTACCCCGGCCTGGCGTAGCATCTCGACGATCCGCCGGCTGGTGGTACCCCGGACGATGGAGTCGTCGATGATAACTACCCGTTTATCCTTCAGGATGGCCTTGATAGGGTTAAGTTTCAGACGCACGCCCAGGTCACGCATCTCCTGGGTAGGCTGGATGAAGGTGCGGCCTACGTAGCGGTTTTTCATCAACCCTTCGATAAAAGGCAGGCCCGCCACCTCGGCGTAACCGGCAGCGGCGGCGATGCCGGAGTCCGGCACCGGGGTGACTAAATCAGCCGCCACGCGGTGTTCCCGGGCGAGGTTACGGCCCAGCTCCCGCCGTACCAGGTTGACGGTCTCGCCGTCCAGGGTGCTGTCAGGCCGGGCGAAGTAGACGTATTCGAAGATGCAATGGGCGCTGTGGGCCGCCCGCCGCCCCTGAAGGGAACGTACCCCCTGGCCGTCGATGACGACAATCTCCCCCGGCTCAATATCCCGGATGAATTCCACTCCTAACGTATCCAGGGCGCAGGACTCGGAGGCCAGGATCAGGGCGCCGTCCATTTGCCCCAGGCACAGGGGCCGCACACCAAAGGGGTCACGGACCCCCAGGAGCTTATCCTCAGTCATGACCACCAGGGAATAGGCGCCCTCCATCTTATCCTGGCAGCGGCGCAGGGCGTCCTCGACGTGCTCCTGGCTATAACGGGCGATAAGGTTGACTATGACCTCGCTGTCAGTAGAGGATTGGAAAATGGAGCCGCTGGCCCCCAGCTCATGCCGCAGCTTAGTGGCGTTGGTCAGGTTACCGTTATGGGCGATGGCCACCATCCCCCGGCGGTAGCGAAATACCAGGGGCTGGGCGTTGACCAGGGAACTCGCCCCGGTGGTGGAGTAGCGTACGTGGCCGATGGCCACCTCCCCCGCCAGGGACTGCAGGTTTTCCTGGTTAAAGACCTCGGCCACCAGGCCCATACCCTTATGCACAGCAATGTGGCGGCCATCGGCCACGGCGATGCCGGCGCTCTCCTGGCCGCGGTGCTGCAGGGCGAAAAGGCCGTAATAGGTGAGGCGCGCCACATCCTTACCCGGGGCGTAGATACCAAAGATGCCGCACTCTTCATGCCACTTCCTCACCGCGCCATCAGCGCCGGTATGCTCTGTCGCCATATTTGCTCCATCTCCCCCCGTCCCAGGTTAAACATGGGGCAGCCATTTATTTTTACTATAAGTTGCTCGCCCCCGCAGCGGCCGATGACCGCTGCCGGTACGCCCTTCTCCCGGGCCAGGGCCAGGACCCTTTCCCTGGCCGCCGGCGGTACAGCCAGTACCACCCGCGACTGGCTTTCGCTGAAAAGAAGATAATCCGGCCGCAGGTCGCCTGCCAGTTCGACCACGGCTCCTACAGTCCCGGCCAGGGCGCTTTCGGCCAGGGCCACGGCCAGGCCCCCCTCGGCGCAGTCGTGGGCAGCCGTCACCAGCCCGCTGGCTATGGCCTGCCGCACCGTTTCCTGGACGGCTGCTTCCCGTTCCAGGTTTAAGGAGGGCGGCCGGCCGGCCACCAGGCCGTGGACCACAGCCAGGTACTCGCTACCACCTATTTCCGGCAGGGTTACACCCACGAGGATAAGGACATCCCCCTCCTGCCCCCAGCCCATACCGCAACGTTTTTCAATATCAGGAATGAGGCCCACCATACCTACAACCGGGGTGGGGTAGATGGCCTCACCCTCGGTTTCGTTATAAAAGCTCACGTTGCCCCCGGTCACCGGCGTTTGCAACACCCGGCAGGCGCGGCTCATACCGGTAACGGCCTGGTAAAACTGCCAGGCTACCTCCGGTTTCTCCGGGTTGCCGAAGTTTAGGCAGTCGGTAATCCCCAGGGGCCGGGCGCCCACGCAGGAGAGGTTGCGCGCCGCTTCGGCCACGGCAATGGCCCCCCCTGCTTCCGGGTCCAGGTAGGAGTAGCGGCCGTTACCGTCCACCGTCAGGGCCAGGCCTTTGCCGGTCCCCTTGACGCGCAGGACGGCGGCGTCACCCCCCGGCCCGGCCACCGTGTCCGTACGCACCATGTAGTCGTACTGGCGGTATACCCACTCCTTGCTAGCCAGGTTAGGGGAGGCCAGCAGCCGCCGCAGCACCTGGCCGTAATCCGCCGGCTCCGGCAGTCGGCTTAAATCCCGGTTCTGGAGGTCGTCCAGGTAGAAGGGCAGGCGGCGTTCCACCTGGTAGACCGGACACTGATCCGTTAAGGCCCGGGCCGGCACCGCGGCCACCACTTGCCCGCCCTCTTTGATGCGCAGGAAGCCGTCCCCGGTCACCCGGCCAATAATCACCGCTTCCAGGCCCCAGTGCTGGCAGATGGCCTTGATCCTTGCCTCAGCACCCTGCTTCGGCACCAGGAGCATCCGCTCCTGGGATTCCGACAGCAGGACCTCGTAGGCAGTCATCCCCTCCTCCCGCCGCGGCACCAGGGCGACGTCGATCTCCATGCCCGTACCGGCCCGGGCCGCCATTTCGCAGGAGGAGCTGGTAAGGCCGGCAGCACCCATATCCTGCATACCAATAATTAAGTCTTCTTTAATAATATCCAGGCAGGCTTCGATGAGGAGTTTCTCCCGGAAGGGGTCTCCCACCTGGACGGAGGGCCGGCGTTCCTCAGAGGCCTCGCCCAGCTCCTCAGAGGCAAAGGTGGCACCGTGGATACCGTCGCGGCCGGTGCGGGCGCCTACCAGCATGGCGGCATTGCCCACCCCGGCAGCATGGCCGCGGCGAATGTCCTTCTGGTCGATAATACCTACAGCCATGGCGTTGACCAGGGGGTTACCGCTGTAAGATGGATCAAAGTAGACCTCGCCCGCCACGGTGGGCAGGCCCAGGCAGTTGCCGTAAAAGGCGATGCCGGCCACCACACCCTGCATGAGGTAGCGGTTGCGCGGGTCATCCAGGGGGCCGAAGCGCAGGGAATCCAGGATGGCGATGGGCCGCGCACCCATGGCAAAGATGTCGCGCACAATGCCCCCTACCCCGGTGGCCGCCCCCTGGAAGGGTTCAATAGCCGAGGGGTGGTTGTGGCTTTCGATCTTAAAGACCACCGCCTGGCCATCGCCGATGTCGATAATACCGGCGTTTTCCCCCGGCCCTTGAAGGACCCAGGGGGCCTCGGTGGGCAAGAGCTGCAAAACCGGCCGGGAGTGTTTGTAGCCGCAGTGCTCTGACCACATGACGGCAAACAGGCCCACTTCCACATAGTTGGGTGCCCGGCCCAGGATCTCCTTAATCTTCTCAAACTCAGTGTCCGTCAGGCCCATCTGCCGGTAAACTTCAGGCTCCAAGGCAATCCCCCCTCTGCCACCAGTCAACCAGGGAAGCAAAAAGCTCCCGCCCATCGGTCCCCCCCAGGATTTCCTCGGCGCAACGTTCCGGGTGGGGCATCAGGCCCAGGATATTGCCCTCCTGATTGATAATGCCGGCGATGTTGCCCACCGAACCGTTGGGGTTGGCCGCCGGCGTCACTTCCCCCGTCGGGGTGCAGTAGCGGAAGACCACCTGGTGCTTCCTTTCCAGTTCGGCCAGGGTCTCTGCGTCAGCGTAGTAGTTGCCCTCACCGTGGGCGATGGGTACGCGCAGGACCTGGCCGGCGTGGAAGCGGCCTGTAAAGGGGGTGGTGTTATTCTCTACTTTCAGGTAGGTCCACTGGCAGCGGAACTGGAGGCAGTCGTTGCGCCGCATGGCGCCAGGCAGGAGGCCGGCCTCCAGGAGGATCTGGAAGCCATTGCAGATGCCTAAAACCAGGCCGCCAGCGCGGGCGAAGTCGATGACCGCCGGCATAATGGGGGCAAAGCGGGCTATAGCCCCGGCGCGCAGGTAGTCGCCGTAGGAAAAGCCGCCGGGGAGCACCAGGCAGTCGTAGCCGCTAACGTCGGTAGCGCCATGCCAGAGGGAATCTATCGGCTGGCACAGGACACTACCTATGGCATGGTAGACGTCCTGGTCGCAATTGGAACCGGGGAAGACGATAACGCCGAACTTCATGGTCTTGCCTCCCTAGACGCGCCGGCAGGCTCCTCCAGGGTATAACGGTACTCCTCGATTACCGGGTTGGCCAGCAAGCGCCGGCACATTTCCTCTACCTGTTGCCCGGCCCTGTCCCGGTCGTCCAGATCCAGCTGTACTTCCAGGTACTTACCGACGCGCACCGAGGTTATGCCCCCGTAGCCCATGGCTTTGAGACCGCCCGCTACGGCTTCGCCCTGGGGGTCCAGGACACCGGGCTTAAAGGTGACGTAAATCCTGGCCAGTAACATGGGTTATACCCTCCAAAAATAGATTTAAGCCTTACGCAGGCAGCCCCTCCACCCGGTGCAAAACTTCTTCATAGGCGTCCTCTACGCCGCCCAGGTCGCGGCGGAAGCGGTCCTTATCCAGCTTCTCCATGCTGGTGCGGTCCCAGAAGCGGCAGGTATCAGGGGAGATCTCATCGGCTAGCAGGACATGGCCGTGGAAAAGGCCAAACTCCAGTTTGAAATCCACCAGGACCAGGTTGGCCGGCTTAAGGAACTCCGTCAGGATGGTGTTGATCTTCCAGGCATAGCTCTCCATTTCTTTAACCTGGGTGTCGGTAGCCAGCTCCAGAGCGGCGATATGGTAGTTATTGATCATAGGGTCGTGGAGGGCATCGGATTTATAGTAGAACTCCAGCACCGGGCGCTTCAGGCTCGTCCCTTCTTCCAGGCCCAGGCGTTTGGCCAGGCTGCCGGCAGCCACATTGCGGGCCACCACTTCTACCGGGATAATCTCGACAGCCCGGACCAGGAGTTCCCTGGGTCCCACCTGTTCAATAAAATGGGTGGGTATACCCTGGCGGGAAAGCTTCTGGAAAAACAAGGCTGACAGCCGGGCGTTAATCTCCCCTTTACGGGTGATGGTACCCTTTTTCAGGCCATCAAAGGCCGTGGCGTCGTCTTTGAACTCTACCAGGTACTGGTCTGGTTCCGCGGTCCGGTAGACCCGCTTGGCTTTACCTTCATAGAGCAGTTCGCCTTTGGCAGGCATTGCTATAGTCCTCCTTATTCCAATCCCGCGCGGCGGTAGATGTAATCCACATGGCGCAGGTGGTAGTCGTAATCAAACAGGGCTTCAATCTCCCTGCTATTCAGGTGGCCGGTAATATCCTGATCCTTTAAGATCAGGTCCTTGAAGGGCTGGTGGCTCTGCCAGGCCTGCATAGCGTTACGCTGCACCCAGGTGTAGGCCGTCTCCCGCAAAACACCTTTGTTCACCAGGGCTAGGAGCAGGCGCTGGGAAAAGACCAGGCCATGGGTGGCCTCGAGGTTCCGGCGCATGTTCTCCGGGTAGACGTTCAGGCCGGCGATAATGGCAGTGAATTTAGCCAGCATGTAATCCAGGAGGATGGTGCTATCGGGGATAATAACCCGCTCGACGGAGGAATGGGTGAGGTCGCGCTCGTGCCAGAGGGCGACGTTCTCCAGGGCCGCCAGGGCGTTACCCCGCAGCACCCGCGCCAGGCCAGCCACCCGCTCGCACATGATGGGGTTGCGCTTGTGGGGCATGGCCGAGGAGCCCTTCTGGCCTTTTGCGAAGGGTTCCTCTACTTCGAGAATATCGGTGCGCTGCAGGTTGCGGATCTCCGTAGCCATCTTTTCCAGGGAACTGCCGATAACGGCCAGGGTGGTCAGGTACTGGGCGTGACGGTCGCGCTGGATAATCTGGGTGGAAACAGTGGCCGGCTGCAGGCCCAGGCGGCGGCAGACGTGCTCCTCCACCCGGGGGTTGACGTTGGCGAAGGTGCCGACGGCCCCGGAGATCTTGCCCACGCTGATCATCTCCCGCGCCTGCTCCAGGCGTGTCAGGTTCCGGTCTACCTCCAGCACCCAGAGGGCCATCTTGAGGCCAAAGGTGGTGGGCTCGGCGTGGACGCCGTGGGTACGGCCGATCATCAGGGTGTATTTGTGCTGCCTGGCCTTCTGGACCAGCTCGGTCCGCAGGTCCCGCAGGCGCTGCAAAAGCAGGTCGGCGGCGTCGCGCATCTGGACGGCCAGGGCCGTGTCCAGGACATCGGAGGAAGTCATGCCCAGGTGAATATATTTGGAGGCGTCGCCTACCTTTTCGGCTACAGCGGTAAGAAAAGCCAGAACATCGTGGCGGGTGGTAGCTTCGATGGCATCGATGCGGTCAACGTCAAAACCAGCTTTAGCCCTGATCTCTTCCAGGGCGGCCGGTGGAATCCGGCCCAGCTCGGCCCAGGCCTCGCAGGCGTAGATCTCGATAGCCAGCCAGGTGCGGAATTTATGCTCCGGTGCCCAGATCTTACCCATTTCCGGCAGGGTATAGCGCTCAATCATTTTTTCCCCTCCCGCAAGTAATTTTCC
>JASUSX010000030.1 GCA_030445875.1 Clostridia bacterium | reverse complement strand
ATGAAGAGCTTAGGGTTATTTTATTAACCCTCCCCCATGAGCTCTTCCTCCGGTTTCTCCTCTCCCAAGCCGCCGGTTACACGCCGGCGGCTAAACTCTGGCCGTTCCTAGCGGAACGGCATTTTTTTACCTTCCTGCTGGCGTGAATTTCTCCTGGACCACGGCCAGAGAGTATGCTATACTAACCCTTAAGAATTTACTTTGCAACTGGAAGTTGAGTTTAGCTTGATGAGCGCTAGCAGAGCCGAGGATAGCAGGTAAGCTATAACCGGGCTGCGGCCCGGTTTTTTATGTCTATGACCCAAAGGGAGAGGAAAACCATGCCCATGTTACTGATGGGTAACGAAGCCATCGCCCGGGGGGCAATGGAGGCCGGCATCCATGTGGCCACCTCTTACCCCGGTACCCCGGCTTCGGAGATCATGGCCACCCTGATGCGTTACGCCCCGGAAACGGGGATCTATTGTGAATGGTCGGTTAACGAAAAGGTGGCTGTGGAAATCGCCGCCGGCGCCTCCTACGCCGGCGCCCGAGCCCTGGTCAGCATGAAGCAGATGGGCCTGAATGTCGCCGCTGACGCCGTCATGAGCCTGGCTTACATCGGCGTCCAGGGGGGCCTGGTGCTGGTGGTCGCCGACGACCCCGGCCCCCACAGTTCCCAGACGGAACAGGACACGCGCCTCTTTGCCCGCTTTGCCGGGCTGCCGGTCCTTGATCCTTCCTGTCCCCGCGAAGCCTATGCCATGACTAAATACGCCTTTGCCCTTTCCGAAACCCTGAACCTCCCTGTTATCGTCCGGCCCACCACCCGCGTCAGCCACGCCTGCCAGGATGTGGAGGTAGGTACCATCCCACCGCAGTCACCGGTGCCAGGTTTCAGGAAGGATCCCCGCTGGGTCATCATGCCTTCCCTGGCCGCCCGCCAGCATGTGTGGCTGAACAAGCAACAGCAGCGGGCCGCAGCTGAATTTGCTGCCAGCCCCTTTAATTCCCTCCGCCAGGCAGGCTCTATCGGTGTTATCACCAGCGGCGCCTCCTATTATTACGTTACCGAAGCCCTGGACCGCCTGGGCGTGCAGTTGTCCCTGTTAAAGATTGGTACTCCCTATCCCCTGCCGGAGGAACCGGTAAAGGAGTTCCTGGCTGGCCTGACAAGGGTCCTGGTGGTGGAGGAACAGGAACCCGTAGTGGAGGACCAGGCCATCCGCCTGGCCTGGCGCCATGGCCTCCCGGTGGCTCTGTCCGGTAAACACGACGGCCACCTGCCCCGGGAGGGTGAGTTTAACGTCGCTACAGTCACCGCGGCCCTGAGGCGTTTCCTGGCCCTGGGCCAGGAAAGCCCCGCGCCCGCCCTCCCGGCGCCACCGCCCTTACCGACGCGACCGCCCCTTTTCTGCGCCGGTTGTCCTCACCGGGGTTCCTTCTACGCCTTTAAGCAGGCTGCCCGGGGGCAGGAGGTAATCTTTAGCGGCGATATCGGCTGCTATACCCTGGGGGCGGCCCCACCCTTAAACGCTATGGACACCTGCCTGTGCATGGGCGCCAGTTTGGGCCTGGCCCAGGGCCTGGCCAGAGTCCAGCCTGGTACCCGCCTGGTGGCCTTCATCGGTGACTCGACCTTTTTCCACGCCGGCCTGCCGCCCCTGGTCAATGCCGTCCACCAGCAGACACCCCTGGTGGTCGTCGTCCTGGACAACGAGACCACGGCCATGACCGGCCACCAGTCCCACCCGGGGCTGGCGTCCCGCCCGGGCGAACGGATGGTAGATATCGCCAGGGTAGCCCGGGCCTGCGGGGTGGAGACCATCCTCACCGCCGACCCGTTAGATCTGGAGCAAGCTATAGCCGTAGCCCGCCAGGCCCTGGCCTCCCCTGGCCCGGCCCTGGTAATTTTCCGCCACCCCTGTCCCCAGGTCGCCAAACCAGCCGGTCGCTACCAGGTAAACCAGGACACCTGTATAAGCTGCCGCACCTGTATTGAGGAGCTGGGTTGCCCGGCCCTGGCACCGGCTGGCGACAGGGTGGTAATCGATGCCACCTGTACCGGCTGCGGCCTCTGCGCCCGGGTTTGCCCGGCAGCGGCCATCGAGGAGGTGGTCTAAAGATGGATATTCTTATTGCCGGCGTGGGGGGGCAGGGGATCATCCTGGCCTCCCGCGCCCTGGCTGCGGCAGCGGTAGCCGCCGGCCTCCCGGTACGTACGGCCGAGACCATCGGTATGGCCCAGCGGGAGGGTAGCGTCGTCAGCCATGTGCGCCTGGGCGTCCAGGAAGCCGGCCCCCTCATTCCCGCAGGGTCAGCCGCCATCCTCCTGGCCCTGGAGCCGGCCGAAGGCTGCCGCCATTTAAGGTACTTACAACCCGGCGGTCGCGCCCTGGTGGCTATCGACCCGGTTGTACCCGTTATGGCCGCCCTGGGGAAGAGCCCCTACCCCCTGGCGGAGATCTTATCCTACCTGCAGAGCAACCTGGCCGGGTGTCACTGCCTGGCGGCCCTGGACCTGGCCCGGCAGGCCGGCAGCCCGCGGACCCTGAACCTGGTCATGTTGGGGGCCCTCACCAACCTGGGCCTGCCCTTCCCGGCAGACCTTTTACTGGCGCAAGCCCTCAAACTACTGCCGGCCCGGGTCCATACCATGAACCGCCGCGCCTTTGAGTTAGGACGTTCATCTGGAGGTGCAAAAAAATGAGCCTGCCCGCAAGTAAAGACGCCCCTGAACCCTTCGATTACGAAAACCTGTCCCGGCAGCAGGCCCCCGCCCTGCAGGCCCTGGTACAACGGCTTTTCCAGTCATCCCCCTACTACCGGCAAAAGTTGACGGCCGCGGGCATCAGGCCGGGGGATATCAGGTCTGTAGCCGACCTGGAAGCCGTCCCCTTGACTGATAAAGGGGAACTCCGTAACGGCAGGCCCCTGGAACTCATGGCCGTGCCCGAAGAAAGGGTCGTCCGCATCCACTCTTCCTCGGGCACCACCGGCAAGCCCATTATTATCCCCTACACAGCCGGCGATGTAGCCACCTGGGCCGTAATGATGGCCCGCTGTTTCGCCCTGGCCGGGGTTACCAGCCGCGACCGGGTCCAAATTACCCCCGGTTACGGCCTCTGGACGGCAGGCATCGGTTTCCAGGCCGGGGTGGAACACCTGGGGGCAATGGCCATCCCCACTGGGGCGGGCAATACGGAAAAACAGTTGGAAATGATGGTCGACCTCCAAACCACGGCCCTGGCGGCTACCGCTTCCTACGCCCTCTTCCTGGGCGAGGAGATTGCCCGCCGCAACCTGCAGGAAAGGATCGCCCTCCGGGTGGGCCTCATCGGTTCCGAAAGGTGGGGCGAGAAGATGCGCCGGCGGATAGAAGAACTCCTGGGCATCGAGACCTTTGATATCTATGGCCTGACTGAGGTTTATGGCCCGGGTATCGGCCTGGACTGTCCCGCCCATGAAGGCATCCATATCTGGACCGACCACCTGCTGTTGGAGATTATCGACCCGGTGACGGGACGGCAGCTGCCCCCCGGCGAAACGGGGGAACTGGTCATTACTACCCTGACCAAAGAGGGTATGCCCCTGCTGCGCTACCGCACTCACGACCTCACCTGCCTAAAGACCCGGGCCTGCTCCTGCGGCTCGCCCTTCCCCATGATCGAGCGGGTCCTGAGCCGCACCGACGATATGGTTAAGGTCAAGGGTGTAAATATCTACCCGGGCCAGGTGGACCATGTCCTCCATCTTACCCCGGGGGCCGGCAGCGAATACCAGCTCATCTTGACCCGGGAGGGGGGCAAGGACCGGCTCCTGGTAAAGATAGAGTACCTCCCCGGCCACGAGGGAGAGGCTGTGGCCGGAGAGTGCCGGCGCCAGATTAAAAGCCGCATTGGCATCCTGGCGGACGTGGAGGCCCTACCCCTGGGCAGCCTCCCCCGCAGCGAAAAAAAGACGCGGCGCGTGTACGATTACCGGGCTTAAAAGCCCCCTTTCCCGAAGGAACAGGCCGGGTAGCGGCACTCGGGGCAGCTCTGACAGAGGCCCCCTGCCGCCAGCCCGGCTATATCTTTACGCTGCAGCCGTTCACCGGTTAAAACCCGCGGCAGGACCAGGTCAAAGATAGTGGCCCGGTAGTACATCACGCACCCCGGCAGTCCCATGACCGGCACCTCCCCCAGATAGGCCAGCAGGAACATAGCCCCGGGCAGCACCGGCGCACCATAGGTTACCACCTCGGCCCCGCTGCGGCGAATCCCTTCTGGCGTTACGTCATCCGGGTCGACTGACATACCCCCGGTCAGGACCACCATCTCCATCCCGGCCGCCAGCATGGCCGCTATAGCCTGCTGGATGGCCCCGGCATCATCAGGGACGATCTCTTCTTTCACAACTTCCGAACCATAATTGGCTATCTTGGCCCGCACCACCGGGCCGAAGGCGTCCTTAATCCGGCCTTTATATACCTCGCTACCAGTAGTTATCAACCCGACCTTTAAGCGGCGATAGGGAGCTATATGGATAACGTTACCGGCCCGGTGGCAAATGGCTTCCACCTTTTCCAGCACCACCCGGGGAGCAACTAGGGGGATCAGCCGGGTTCCCGCCACCACCTGGCCCGTTATCACCGGGTAATTATTATGCAGGGTGGCCAGCATAATATCCGCTACTTCATTAACCTCCTGCAGGGCCCGCAGGTTTACCTTCAGCAGTCCGTCCCGGGCCGCGGTTATATTAACCTTACCTTCCCTGGGCCCGCTGAATTCCAGGCCGTGGTCGCCGTCACCCGCTGCTGCCCGGGCCAGGCGGATGGCAGCTTCATCCTCGTGGACCTCGTCCGGGCCCAGGTTCAGGACATAGAGGTGTTCCTTCCCCATTTGCAGCAATTCGGCCACGTCCTCCGCCTGAACGATGTGGCCTTTCTTAAAGCGGCACCCTTTGAATTCGCCTGGAACGATTTTAGTCAAATCGTGGGCCAGGATGGTGCCCACACTCTCTTCTACCCGTACCCTCTGGAGCATCTTTTCTACCTCCTTGGGGTTATAGATTCGTCATATTTATGAAAAAGCCTGCTCTAAGGGGGCAAAAAATAAAAAGCCACCGGTTATTTCCGGTGACCCTGTCTCAGATTAAATTAATGGCCTTCCTGTCGCAAGCCAGCAGGCAACGGCCACAGCCAAGGCAGGTGGGACCAATAAACCAGGGTTCATCTTCCTCTTCCCGCAGGAAGGACCCGGTAGGGCAGGCGGCCCGGGCCCGGCAATCGGCCTGACCGTCACACAGACTGGCATTAATAAAAGCCTGGCGGGCCATGGCAACTCCCCCTCGCCGCGCCCATGTTACCCTTTATTGTATGGCTGCTTCCAGTTGTTCCTTCAATTTCTCTTTCGGCATATAGCCGATAACCCGTCCTACCTCCTGGCCATCCTTAAAAACGACCAGGGTGGGGATGCTCATAATCCCGTAGCGGGCGGCCAGTTCCTGGTTTTCATCGACGTTAACCTTGGCAAATTTGACGTTACCGTCATAATCGGCGGCCAGCTGTTCCAGGACAGGAGCCATCATCCGGCAGGGACCGCACCACACGGCCCAAAAATCGACCACTACCGGAAACGGCGCTGACAGTACTTCCGCCTCAAAATCATTGTTGTTTACATTGACAGGCTTGCTCATACCAGGTACCTCCCCTAGTAATTTTGGACTCCGTCAACAACGAGTTGCTTAAAGGGGCCAAAACCCACCAGGTCTATATCTAGACCTCGCGAGGCTTTGATGCCCTTCTGCAGGTAAACCTTCAACCCGTTCCACTGTTCCGTTAGAAAGTTTTTCAAATCCGCCGGGGCACCTGCATACACGGCAGGGCGAATGGACATACCGGCTCACCCACCGCAGAGTTCCAGTTTAACGGTAATAGCCTGCGCTTTTTCTTTTATATACTGTTCCGCTTTAGGGCTGATACGGATTTCCATATTTTATCCCCTCCTCTGCATGGGATTATACTATATCTATTTTACGCTGTCAATAAGTTATTTATAATGGTTTTTCCTCTTTCTGGGTCTGTAAAGCCTGGTAGCGCAGCCGGGCGCGGCAGGTCTCGCAGGTATAGACAGCCTTTTTATCCCGTGCCAGGCGGCGGTAATCTTTATGTACTTTGGTAATTTCCTCGCTACGCCCACAGAGGCTACATTTAACCTCCACTAGTCTCACCTGCCTCTGCTGCAGATATTCAACACTCCAGGAAACTTTTCCTCTTAGCATGTATATTTTTTCTGATTGGGGAAAACCTGAAGTCAGGCCTAAAGTTTGGGGGGAACAAGATTGCAACGCGCCGAATTCTACCAGCTTACCGGGGTGATCCTTGACCTGGCCGTAGAGGCCCACGACCTTTTACGAGGGGCTACCCGCCAGGAGGTTCCTGGGGTCAGGGAGGATAAGGAACAGTTTCCTAATGCCGTAGTCACCACCATTACCATTATGAACGCCACCGGCGAACAGGCTATGGGTAAGCCCCAGGGGACGTACATAACTATCGATGCCCCGGCCCTCCGTTCCGACAATCCCCCTGTCCATGAAGAAATCGGGACCCTGCTGGCTCAGAGATTGAACCTCTTACTGCAGAAGCTGAATATCGGGCCAGCCGACCCGGTACTGGTGGTAGGCCTGGGCAACTGGGAAGCAACCCCGGACTCCCTGGGGCCGAAGGTTATTAACCAGTTTACCGTAACCCGCCATTTATTAAAATACGTTCCCCAGAGTATGCCGCCGGGCACCCGCCCGGTGAGCGCCCTGGCTCCCGGGGTCCTGGGTACTACCGGTATCGAAACGGCTGAAATCCTGCGCGGGGTAGTAGAAAAAACTAAGCCCCGAGTTCTGATAGTTATTGATGCCCTGGCCGCTGGCGACCTGCAACGCGTGGGGAGCAGCATCCAAATCAGTGATACCGGTATTAGCCCGGGTTCCGGAGTCGGCAATCAACGCGTAGGTATTAACCAGCAGACCATGGGGGTTCCCGTTATCGCCATCGGCATCCCAACCGTGGTCCACGCCGGGGTCATTATCTTTGAAGCCCTGCAACAAATGCAGCAGGCTTTTCCTAATGTTAACCTGCAAGGGAATCAGGCCCTGGCCCAGAACCTGGCCCGTAACGTCCTGGCTCCCTTTGGCGGCAACCTGACAGTTACCCCCAAGGAGGTTGATGATCTGGTCCACAACCTGGCCTGGGTAATCGGCAATGCCTTAAATAAATCCCTGCACACCACCCTGCTGCAGGCCAGGGCCGCTGTGCCCCTGCATTAAAAAGGATGACGGGTTAACCCCGTCATCCCGGGCAGACAAAGGGTTACTGATTTAGCCCCATACCGGGGGTGAAACCGCCCGACTGGGCATTGAGCTGCTGAGCGTTAATGTTTAACTTCTGGCCACCGGCAGTAAAAGCGGGGTTGGGACCGCTGATGCGACCGGTAACGTTCTGGGCGGCACCCAGTTCAACGTCAGCACCACCAAGGCCGCCAGCTGCTTGATTGCCCAGGGTTTGCTCGTAGGCAGCGATCATCTTTTTGACCATCAGCCCTCCCACAGAACCGTTGACTTTGGAGGGCAGGTCACCCAGATAACCGTCATAATTGGAGATCCCCAGTTCGGTGGCTACTTCTTGCTTGAACCTCTCCATTTGGCCCCGGGCCTGAGGGATCAGCAGACGGTTGGTTCTTCCTCCACGCGGCATTTAGTTTCACCTCCTTTGTTGTTGTGCAGTCTTAGTATGAGCCGGGGATGTTTTTTTATGCTCGGTATAATTTGGCTAGCGAAACTTTACATTAATACTACAAAAAAGGAAAACGCCCACCCAGGGCGTCTTTAGAGTTGGCCACCGTGGGCCTCAATTATCTCCCGGGCCGTGGCCACCCGGTCCGGTGTAGTGACGACGGTGACCAGAAAACCCTCGTTCCCGGCCACCCCGTAATCCTGCAAACCAACACCACTCACCGCGGGATCGGCAGCTAACAAAGCCCGGGTATCGGTCTTGACCAGGGGGTTAATGTCGGCCGAGTAAATGGTCAGGCCGGTAATGGTATTGGCCTGGTTGGCCAGGGGGTTATTATACTGGTCGTTGTAGCGCGCGCCGTAACGGCCCACCCGGTCGAACTGCGCTTCTTTAATTCCCGCCGCCTGCAGGGCGTTGATGGCTTCCTGGGCTTTAGTGCTGCTTGGGAAATAGGCCAGCAGGGAGCGTTCATCCTTTTCTAATTGCATAAAAACCACCTTCGCCGCTTATTTTAAGCTTAGTGTGGCTGAAAAAAATCTGAAACATGCTCCTGCCTGGCGGGCATTTTTTGTCAGCAAAAATTAAAATTGCAAACCAGCTATCTTCTCCCGGGCCGCCTGGCAGAGCTCCCCGTAAGGGGACAGTTGCCAGAGGCCTTCCTGGCAGATCTGGCGGGCATCCTGCCGGGCCTGCTCCAGGACCCGTGCGTCCGCGGGTAATGTAGCCAGACGGAACTCGGGTAAACCGTGCTGGCGGGTACCAAAGAACTCCCCGGGCCCGCGGAACTTGAGATCGGCTTCGGCGATAGCAAAACCATCCTGGCTGGAAACCAGGACGGCCAGTCGTTCCCTGGCTGCCTGACTGTTCCCGGCTATCAGCAAGCAAAACGCCGGTGCCGTGCCGCGGCCCACCCGGCCCCGCAGCTGGTGCAACTGGGCCAGGCCCAGCCGCTCCGCCCCTTCTATCAGCATTACTGTTGCATTGGGCACATCAACCCCTACCTCAACCACCGTCGTCGCTACCAGGATGGCGATTTTCCCTTGCCGGAAGGAGTCCATGACCTCTTCCTTTTCGCTGGCTTTCAGACGCCCGTGGACCAGACCCACCGGGTAGGCGGGAAAGACCTCTTCCTGCAGCCTTTTAGCCATGCCAATGGCGGCCTCCGCGGCCAAGCTTTCGCTGGCGTCAATTAAGGGACAGATTACATAGGCCTGGTGGCCGGCCCGGACCTCCCGCTGGATTAACTGGTAGGCCTTAGCCCGCTGCCTATCCGTTAAAACCAGAGTGGTTACCGGCTGCCGCCCCGGCGGCAGTTCGTCCAGGAGGGATACGTCCAGGTCGCCATACAGGGCCAGGGCCAGGGTGCGGGGGATAGGGGTGGCCGTCATGACCAGCAGGTCAGGTTCCACCCCCTTGATTAAGAGGGCGGCTCGCTGGTCAACGCCGAAACGATGCTGTTCGTCAATAACGACGAGCCCCAGGGCCTTAAAATTTACCCCCTCCTGGATCAGGGCGTGGGTCCCCACCACCAGGGGTAACTGTCCGGTGGCCAGGCCCGCCAGGATGGTTTCCCTCCCGGACCGGGGGGTATTACCAGTCAGGACGGCCACCGGTATCTTTAACGGGGTCAGGACCCTTTGCAGGGTCCGGCCGTGCTGCTCGGCCAGGATCTCTGTAGGGGCCATCAGGGCTGCCTGCCAGCCGCCCGCCACAGCCTTGGCCATTGCTGCCGCCGCCACAACTGTTTTGCCGGAACCGACATCCCCCTGGAGCAGGCGAGCCATGGGCCGCGGGGCCTCCATATCAGCCAGGATCTCGGCCAGCACCCGCTCCTGGGCGCCGGTCAGGCGGAAAGGCAAAGCGGCAATTAACCGCTGCACCAGGCTGTTGTCCGGGGTATGGGCAATTCCCCCCCTGCCCTGCTGGCGCTGCCGGCGGTTTAGGTGTAACCCCAGTTCCCAGATTAGCAGCTCTTCATATTTGAGGCGCCGCCGGGCCTGGTGCAGGGCCCCGGGGTCGGGAGGAAAATGGATGTACTGCAAGGCCTGGGAGCGGGGTAAAAGGCGATAACGCTGGATTAGGGATAGGGGCAGGATCTCTGGCAGTTTCTCCCGCACCTCTTCCAGGGCCAGATGGATAACCAGGCGCAACCAGCGCTGGGTCAGACCAGCCGTAAGGGGGTAAAAAGGTACAATCCGCCTGGTGTGCAGGCTGGTATCGCCTGTTCCCAGGGCTTCATAATCGCTAACCTGGATCTCAGGCCCCTGGCGGTAATTGACCTTCCCGGTGAGGACTACCTCCACCCCTGGCGGGAGCTGGCGTTTGATAAAGGGCTGGTTAAACCACAGGGCGTAGCCCGCCCCCTGCCGGCCCTGGATCAGGGCCCGGAAGAGGTGCAGGCGGGGCCGGAGCTCCTTTTCTTCCCAGGCTTTAATGGTAGCCTGCACGGTAACTGTCTCCCCGGCCCTGACCGCCGCCAGCTCCTTTAACTGGCGCCGGTCCTCGTAACGCCGGGGGAAGAAAAAGAGTAAATCGCCAATGGTCTGGATGCCCAGCCTCTGCAGCCGGGCCGCTTTCTGGGGACCGACGTACCTTAAAGTCGTTACAGGCCTGTCAAGCATTGAAACCTCAATCCTGAACCCTGATAGCCTTATTTAGTTCCCGTAACAGTTCTTCCAGGTTGACGCCGTGGCTGCGGGCGCCGCTGGCAATAGTCTCATTCATGGCCCCCATACACTCCAGGCAGCCCATACCATAGCGTTGAAACACCGGCCTTACCCGGGGATAGGCCTGTAAAACCTCCATAATGGCCAGCTCCCCGGTAATCTGGAAAGGAATGACTACGCGGCGGCTGTCTTCCGTCATCCCCCTCACCCCCTGGTTATTATTTTTCCACGGGTAATAGCAACTCCCTGCTGACACGGTGAAATTTATTTCCTTGCTTTCTATCCTTTTCTCTGGTAAAATAGCCCCTAGGGTTAAAAAGCGAGGTGAAGGAAATGGCTATCTGCAGTATCTGTGGCAAAAAGACCACCACCGGCAATCAGGTCAGCCACTCTAATATTAAGACCAAACGCACCTGGTCCCCCAATCTCCAGCGGGTTAAAATCGTCGTCAATGGCACGCCCAGAAAGGTTTACGTATGTACCCGTTGTCTCCGGGCAGGCAAGGTACAGCGGGCCGTTTAACGCAGCCAACGTGTAGCTAGCATTGATATAAAACCCGGGGTGCAAACCCCCGGGTTTTAGTTTTTCCCCTTCCTTTTATTCCGGCCAGGGCAGTTCTTGCAGGATAGCACCGCTGCCCAGGGCCAGGATCCTCACCCCGTCTTCGTCCGCCAGGGCCACGGTTTTGGGGTTACCCAGGGGGCCGCTGTGGGGGAGACTGGGGCTACCCGGGTTGAGAAAGAGGCGGCCCTCCCTGGCGGTCAACAGGGCCACATGGGTGTGGCCGCTGATCCACAGGTCAGCCCGGTAATGGGCCGCCAGGACTTCGGCCTCGCCCCCAGCCAGGCGGTGGCCATGCTGGGCTATCAGGCGGCGTTTACCCATCTGAATAACCACCTGTTCCGGCAGGGGCATATTTAAGACCATAGCATCCACTTCGGCGTCGCAATTGCCCCGGGCGATGAGGATAGGTACCGGGGAGTTCTGCAGGAGCGCCGCCAGGTCCCGGGGAGCATAGGCGGCAACAATGGGGTTCCGGGGTCCGTGGTACAGGACGTCGCCGGCGTGGATGATCATATCCACCCCCTGGAAGCAGTTGGCCAGGGCTTCTTCCCAGGCAGCGCCGTCACCATGGGTATCGCTGATAATCCCTACGCGCATCCTGACCCTCCTACCCCGCCAGCTGTTGGAACAGGTTGGCCATTTCCATGGCCGCCACGGCGGCATCAAAGCCTTTATTGCCCGCCTTGGTACCGGCCCGCTCGATGGCCTGCTCAATGGTGTCGGCAGTTATCAGCCCGTAGATTACCGGTATCCCGCTGTTCAGGCTCACCTGGGCAATACCCTTGGTAACCTCGGCGGCCACATATTCGAAGTGGGGCGTGGCCCCGCGGATGACTGCCCCCAGGCAGATGACGGCGTCGTAACCACGGGCTGCCATTTTCTGGGCCGCCAGGGGGATCTCAAAGGCCCCCGGTACCCAGGCAATATCAATGGCGGCCGGGTCGGCACCGTGGCGGTTCAGGGCGTCCAGGGCCCCGGCTAGAAGCCGGGAGGTGATGAACTCGTTGAAGCGGCTGACGACTATACCGAATTTCAGCCCCCGGGCCTGCAACTGGCCCTCAATATAGTTGGGCATAGCCAAAGGACACCTCCAGTTAGAATGTTGCTCGGTACCCCGTTTTTTCAACTTATCTGCAACAGGTGCCCCAATTTTTCCTTTTTGGTCTTCAGGTAGCGCCTGTTCACCCGGTTGGGGCACATCTCAATGGGGACCCTTTCAATAACCTGCAGGCCATAGCCTTCCAGGCCGGCAATCTTTTTGGGGTTGTTGGTCAAGAGACGAATCTGGCGTATGCCCAGGTCGGCCAGGATCTGGGCGCCGATGCCGTAATCGCGCAGGTCGGGGGGGAAGCCCAGGGCTTCATTGGCTTCGACGGTATCTTTGCCTTCCTCCTGCAGCTTGTAGGCCTTGATCTTGTTGAGGAGCCCGATCCACCGGCCCTCCTGGAGCATTTTGAGTATAGCCCCGCGGCCCTCCCCTTCAATCTTTACCATAGCCTGCTGGAGCTGTTCGCCGCTGTCGCAACGCAGAGAGCCGTATACGTCTCCTGTGAGGCACTCGGAA
>JASUSX010000029.1 GCA_030445875.1 Clostridia bacterium | reverse complement strand
CGGCTCCCATGCCGGGCGAGGATTGAAACTTTTACTTTAACATCGCCATACATGGAAAGGTAATGTTGCGCCCGGCTCCCATGCCGGGCGAGGATTGAAACAGTCATGGAGCGGATTTTTACCCCGTGCTGTTCGAGTTGCGCCCGGCTCCCATGCCGATTGCAGATATGTGAAGAAATAAATCTATCATCAACCGCCAGATCTATTTTCCTAACGAAACAACAAATATTGCTTCCACTGCATCATCCCGCCATACCTCAATATGCAATCTTTCGTTAGCATCATGGCTGGCATCCAGCACCGTAACCACCCGGGCAGAAAATACCTCACCGGCGTTATAGCGGGCGTTAAGAATAGCCGCCAGGGTGGCCCGCAGGTAACCCAGGTGAGTACCCCAGGGTGACAGGACGGCAATGGCATGAGGGTCGTGTTTGTTTTCCGGTTCCAATGCCAGGAATACCGGCATCCCAGCCTTCAGCTTCTCCACTTCCTGCTGGCGCTCACCATAGTGCAGGCCAACTACGCGGGTAATGAACCGCTCAGCAGAAGTAAAATATTGTTGTACTTGCAACCCTGTAGGGCCCAAGATACTCCCCAGGGTAAATAGCAACTGGCCCTCCGGGTGAAAGGCGTTATAGTATAGTTCGGCAGCTGTATTCACCAACAAGTCGTAGCTTACGAGTTCGATCAGGAGTTCTATGGCTACCGGGTGCCATAACTCTATATGTTCCAGAGCGTGGATGCCGGCCCACAAAGCCCCCCGGCGCAGGTGGTAAATTCCCTGTAACAGGACAATCAGGTCACTGCCATCCCCCGGCCAGCGATCCAGGTAACCGCGCCTGGCGACGGCTTTTAACAGTTTAAGCACTCAAATCACTCCTATATATCGATATGGCCTTTTCCCAAAGTCCTGCCCCTACTCTAAACCCTGCCACCGCAAAATGTTGTCGGCTACGCATGTTCGCCCCCATCTTGAGCCAGGGAAGGAATCAGAAGAAAAATGGCGAATAGTCCAAAAGGAACACTTGTAAGGGGGCATGGTTTTGGGCCTGGTCCTTAAGAAGAATAAAATGGCCATCGATGACGTTAGCCGCCAATCCCTGGCGCGCATCTATGCCATCCACCGCTGGATTGCCGCCGGACGTTACCCTAACGTAGCCTTTATCGCCGAACGCCTGGAGGTTTCCTCAAGGACAGTGGAAAGGGATATTCAGATTCTGCGGGACTTTTTCGGGGCGCCCATAGTCTATGATAGCTGGCACAAGGGCTACCGCTATGAAAAAACCTTCAGCCTGCCTCCCTTACGGCTAACTGAAGGCGAACTCCTGACCCTGTACCTGGGCCAGCGGCTATTGAGCCAGTTTGGTGGTACCCCCTTTGGCCAGATAGTTCAGGGGGCCCTCACTAAACTAAAAATGATGCTGCCGGAAAAATTAATGGTGGACTTGAACCTGTTGGATGAAGATATCTCCTTCGCCGTGGAAGCTTTAAGGGGTGATGCCGAGAAGCTGGCTGCTGTCTATGGCGATCTCTACCGGGCTATCCAGGAAAGCTTTTCAGTACATATAGTTTATTACACGGCCAGCCGGAACTCCCTCACCGAGCGGTTGATCGACCCCTATCACCTGCGCTTTTACCAGGGCGCCTGGTATGTTATCGCCTACTGCCATTATCGCCAGGAAATACGCCTCTTTGCCCTGGATCGCATCCGGGAATGTCAGGTGACAGGACGCAAATTCAAGGTTGTGGCGGACTTTTCCCCGGAGGCTTACCTGCAGAATTCCCTGGGGATAGAACGGGGGCCGCAAGTATACGACGTTATCATTCGTTTCCATTGTGATCAGGCGCGCTGGATCAGGGAACGCCGGTGGCACCCCAGCCAAGTAATGGAAGAACTGCCGGATGGGGGCCTGGTGTTAAAAATGCGCATCAGCGGCCTGCAAGAGGTAAAACGCTGGGTGCTGGGCTTTGGTGGCCGGGCGGAGGTCCTGGCCCCGCTGGAGCTGCGCCGGGAAATGGCCCGGGAAGCTAAAGACCTGGTTGGGCTGTATGCCGAAGTTTAAGGCGGTGTCCGCTGCTGGTGCCACATGTGTGGTATGAGCGTATGCCCCCTGCACTTATTCTTTCCCCTGCCGCCGTAAAACCTCGCCGGCAAAGGCCCCGGTAACCTGTCCATCCTTTACCGCCACCTGGCCGTTGACCAGGACCAAGCGCACGCCGGTAGCCAGGCGGTTGGTGTTGGTGCGGGTCGCGGTAGCAGAGATAGTTCCCGGGTCAAAGGCCACCATATCAGCCTTATAGCCGCGGGCCAAGAGGCCACGATCAGCCAGGCCCAGGCGCTGCGCCGGCATGACCGTCATTTTATGTATGGCTTCCTCCAGGGTGATGACCCCTTTATCCAGGACATAATGGCGCAAAATATGGGGATAATTCCCGTAGGCGCGCGGGTGAACGGCCCGGCCTTCGGCGTCCAGGCCACTATCGCTGCCGATCATAACCGCCGGGTGCTGCAGGGCGAGCTGCAGGTCGTCTTCGCTGATCGAATTACGGCTACTCCCCAGATCCCAGCTGGAGAAGGTATAACCATAGACATCGGCGGTAATATCCAGGCCGCCCTGCCACGCTTCATCTAGGAGTTTCAAAATCTTCCCCATCTTACCCCAGTTGCGCTGGAAGGAAGCCTTGATGTGGGAATACTGGACCGGCACGCCGGCCTGCTGGCCAACGGTTATCACTTCCTCCACAGCCTCTACTACCCGGTCACTTTCGCTGCGGATATGGGTAGCGTAGAAACCCCCGTATTCCCTTAGTACCTGGCCCAGCTCTACAAGTTCCCGGGTGGTGGCGAAGGTCTGGGGCCAGTATTCCAGGCCTACCGACAGCCCCAGGGCGCCTTCCTGCAAAGCAGCGGCCAGTTTCTGCTGCATAGCCGCTACCTCATTGGCCCGGGCTGGCCGTCCCTCACTGGCAACCGTTGCCTGGCGCAGGTTCTTATACCCTGCCAAGATCCCCAGATTGATGGCTAACCTATTTATACCGCTGAGAAACTCTCCCACCCTGGCAACAGAAGTGCCGCAATTGCCCCCCAGATGGGTGGTCACCCCCTGGAGGAGTAACATTTCTGCCCCACCGCCGCGGCCCAGGTAGTCCTCCGTATGGGTATGGGGATCAATAAAGCCCGGGCAGAGGATAAGATTCCGGGCATCGATCTCCACCGCCCCCGGGGCGGCCTGGAAATACCCTGTAGCGACGATTTCCCGGCCTTTGATCCCTACATCGCCTGCGTAGGCTTTACTACCACTACCGTCGATAATCTGGCCGCGGCGGAAAACCATATCGCAGGTTACCGGACGCGAAGGTGGCAGGTCCTGATGAGATCGTTCTGTTCCTCCTGATTGGGATGCGTCGCCCGCGGCTGGTGCCATTCCCGGAAAGAGCCTTAACCAGGATAAATATCCCAGGGCCATCATGGAGCCTGTCCCTATTAAAAATTGGCGGCGCGAAATTTGTTTGCTCATAGTGAGCCATATTCGACGCCATACGTCCTATTTCCTGCTCTATGGCTAAATTTATTCTTTTTCCTCGACTTTTAACCGTATCCTGGACCCTCTTCGAGTCCCGAGCTTCGCAATAACTTGCTGACCAGGTGGGTGAGGACGGTGGGCCTTCATAGCAGCCAGTATGCCCTTTATAAACCAAGCAGGTGATTGAAGTACGAACTCGGCGCGTCAGGGAGCCTTTTTCCTGTATATTTTTAATTTCCGATACCGTTTCGGCAGGCCGATGCGGGACCATGCAACAAATAGCGGCGTTTCCGCTGCCGCGACCTTGACAATTTCTACCGCTGGGATGTACTGACCCCCTTTTGCCCCAGGAGGAAAACCATAAGCCCCACCAGGCTAAAAAGGGAGGCTGCCGCATACATGCCGGCAAAACCGGTAAACTGGGCTACCGCCCCGAGGAGGGTAGACCCCAGGCCGATCCCCAGGTCAAAAGCAGAAAAAAAGGTGCCGTTGGCCGCGCCGCGGCGGTTGGGGGCAACTCCAGCCACGGCCATGGCCTGGAGGGTAGGTTGGACAGAACCAAAACCCAAGCCATAAAGTACCCCCGCTATCAGGAAGACCTGGAAATTCCCGGCCAGGGAAAGGAGGAGGGTGGCCAAGGCAGTGGCCAGCAAGCCCGGAATCAGTACCAGGGCCGGTCCGCGCCGGTCAGCCACCATCCCGGCGAAGGGCCGGATAAGCATCAGCGCCGCAGCATAAAAGGTGAAGAAAAGCCCGATATTGGCCATGTTGCGCTCGGCGGCGTAGAGGGTGAGGAAGGTTACCACCCCACCGTAGCTGATGGTCATGAAGAAAGCAATCAAGGAGGGGTGCCAGGCCCGGGGTTCAAAAAGGGCCGGCGGCGGCCCATCCTGGCTGGCTACCGGGGGTACCTTTACCCTGCTGACTACCAGGGCCGCGGCTAGGGCCAGGGCGGCCGATGTCAGAAAGAGGATTTTAAAACCGACCTGCTCCAGGAGGGCCAACCCCAGGGCCGGGGCAATGGCCATGGCCAGGTTGGAAAAGAGACCATAGTAACCCATCCCCTCCGCCCGCCGTTGCGGCGGCAGGACGTCCGTCACCATGGTCCCACCAGCAGTGGTAGAACCGCCCCAACCTACCCCATGAATAAGACGCAAAAACAGTAAAATCAAAATGGAGGTGGCGAGGGAGTAGGCCAGCACCGCCAGCACGAAAATCAAAAGGCCAAAGATATAGATGCCCCGCCGGCCGCGGCGGTCCATCTCCCGCCCCAGCCAGGGCCGTACCAGCACCGCCGAAATGGTGAAGAGGCCAATGGTAAAGCCTACTACCAGGCTGTTCCCGCCCAGGGCGGCTACATATTTAGGCAGGGTAGGCATGAGCATCTGAAACCCGGTAAAGACAAAAAGGTTAGCCAGGGATAATAGGATAAAGTCCCTAGTCCACAGGGGGAAGGCTAAGGTAATATTATTAAAATCGTCTGCCCCTTTGGCCAAAATAAAATCACCCTTTAGATGATTTGACGCTCTTGTTGCCGAAACAGTCGTTATTATAACATAATGTTACCAGAGGTTGCAATGCGTACTATGCCTTGGCCGTAACTAATCAGCCTGCCTGGTGGTTAGCCCTGTAGCAATAGACAGGGAGGCCCGCGGTTGGTATCGGGAATAAACATAGCTCGATAAAGGGGAGATTCCACCGGCCGGGCGGGATTGAGCTTGATTTCCGCCACCGGCCTGGACTTCAGACTGGCGGGCGAGGCCCCTCGTCATATTCACTATTGGGGAAAAGAGAGATCTCCGCCTGGTAACCGGTTTTGGCCGCTCTCAGGCGCAGGTGCTCCAGGAAGGTGCCCTGACTTACCGTTATCTGGCGGGCAAGAGGTTCCACCTGCGGCGTCAACCTGTCCGAGTCAACGAATAGCCGGAACCGGAGGGGGTCACCCTTGTCCAATTCCACTTTCCAGGGTTGCATGTTATGAGAACTGGCCGCCAACAGCCCGTGGGCCACTGCCTGCAAGCGCGGATCAGAGAACTCCTTGTGATAATTCGGATCCCACGCCTTCCAATAGCGCCTGGGTAAGTAAGTTCCGCTGGCCACCACCGAAATCAAGATCACTATCACAACCAGCTCCGCCAGGCCGTACACGACTTTTATTACCATCCTTCGGCCACCTCCATAGATCTTACCCTGACGTGCTCCCAGAAAATCGGTAGCATGGCGAAAGAGGGCCTCTTTCAAAGTCTAAATCAAAAAAACCTGTAATCCGCCTCGCCGTCGAGAAAGTAGAGGTGTGCTTCCTTTACCGGGTAGCTAAAAATGGTCTCTACCGCCCGGCTGTAAAACCAGAGCTGGTCGCCATAAGCGGCCCGGGGATCCGGGGGGACTTTGCCGGTCTTGAAGTCCAGGAGCAAGAAGCCGTCCCCTTCCTCGACCAGGCAGTCGATGATCCCCTGGACCAGGGTTATCTCGCCGGCAGTTATAGCCGCCGGCAGGTGGGGATAAAGTTCGGCAACCGGGAGGGCCAGGGAAAAAGGCAGCTCGCGCCGCACCCTGGCCGGCCGGTCAAGCAGCCGTTGCCCCAGGGGGCAGGCAAAAAAGGCCCTGATGGCCCCTAGGTCCACGGCCTTGGCCTGTTCCGGGGTCAGTACTTCCCGCTCCACCAGCTGCTGCAGCAGCTCAGCCAGGCTTTCCTCCGTCACCGGCCGGCTTAAATCTACATGCTGCAGGACCAGGTGGGTGGCCGTACCCTTTTCGGCGGCTGTCAGGCCCTTTTGCTCCTGGAGAAAAAGGGGCCTGCGGGTAAAGGCGCTGGTAAAATTACCTTGATCGGAGGCGGATACCGGAGCTGTTCCCTGAACAGCAAAGGGGGCCTGGAGAAGCCGGTCGGCCGCTGCCTCGCTACCAGGGCGCAGGGGGGCCTCGCCTTCATTGAAGACATCAAAACGCCGTTTAAGCTCGGTGACGGCCATTTTTACCAGCAGGGATGTCAGGGGCCGGTACGGATAGACCCAGGCCAGGCGCCGGGCCACCTCTCGTTGCAGGCGGGTAGAGTCGCTTCCTGGCTGCTGGTCTTCCCGAAGGCTTACAGGAAAAGAGTCTTCCGCCCCATCCGACAACTGGCAGGATGGGGCCAGTCCTGCGTCCATTCCAGCGGCATCTGATTCCAGCCCCCTCACCACCTCCACCCGCCAGCAGGAGGGGTCGGCCAGGATACAGCCCCCTTCTATACCAGCCAACTCCCGCACAGGGGCGCCTTCCGGGTGGCGGGCCAGGGCGGCGGCCACCCAATCCAGGTGGCTGCCGGCCCGGGCCATGAGCATGGCGGGCAACTGTTCTTCATAATGGGCCAGGCCGGCGCACCAGGAGGCTGCCCGGCGGGGCAGGTCCCGGGCCGAACCCACCAGGAGCAGCTTTTCCCTGGCCCGGGTCAGGGCGACGTAGAGAATGCGCGCCTCCTCACTCAAAGCCTCCAGGCGCAGGCGGTGGGCCGTGGCCAGGTAAGCCAGGGTGGGGTATTTAACGCCGGCAGTGGTATCAAAGTACAGGGGCGCCAGGCCCAGGTGGCCGTGGAGGAGGACGTCTCCGGAGAGGTCGCGCAGGTTAAAGGCGTGGCCCAGGTCGGCGACGATGACCACCGGGAATTCCAGCCCCTTGGCCTTGTGGATGCTCATCACCCGGACGACGTCTTCATTCTCGCCCAGGGAGCGGGCTGTACCCAGGTCGCCTTCGTGCTGCTGTAGGCGTTCGATAAAACGGAGAAATCGAAAGAGGCCGTGGCGGGCGAAGCCCTCGAATTGACGCGCCCGGTCCAGAAGGGCACGTAAATTCGCCTGGCGCTGGGCGCCCCCCGGCAGGCCGCCGACAAACTCCAGGTAGCCGGTCTCGCGGTAAAGCTGCCAGATGACATCACCCAAGGGCTGGCGGCGGGCCATGGTGCGCCACCGCTCCAGGCGAGCCAGAAAGTCCGCCAGGCGGGTGGCCAGGCTGCCGCCTGTGGCGTTGCTGCCACCCTGAGCAACCAGGCCGCCGGCTGCAGTGGCGCTATCCCGGACGGTCAGGCCATGAGCCGCGTCTGTACCACTGGCCAGGATGCTCCGGTCGACGGCCCTGGCGTCCGAATCCTGACCGGCCAACCCGGCTGCTCTGGGCGGGCCGGCCGCCTTGACCACGGCGGTGTAGAAGTCGGCCCCAGGGGCGGCCAGGCGGACCCGGGCCAGCTCCTCCGCTGTAAGGCCGAAAATGGGTGAGCGCAGGACGGCCGCCAGGGGGATATCCTGACAGGGATTGTCAATCACCCGCAGCAGGGAGAGGATGGTTTCCACCTCGGTGGCGGCGAAGTAACCGCCCCCCAGGTCGGCGTAGGCCGGGATGCCGTTCTGCTGCAGGGCCTCCAGAAACACGGGCGCCCGGTCTTTAGTCGCCCGCAGCAGGATGACTATATCCCGCCAGGTTACATCCCGGTAGGCCTTCTTTTCAGTGTCCCAGACCTGAAACTCCGGGCCGGGCTGCTCCGGGGTGCCCTGGACCATCTGCCGGATACGCCGGGCGACGAGGAGCGCTTCCCGCTCCAGGGCCGTCAAGTCCTCCACATCCAGGACTCCAGGGCCCGCCTCTGGGGTGGCGTCCCCGTCTCCCATCCCGGTGCTGCCAGTTTCATTCCCACTGCCCCCGGTAATAGCACCCGCAAGGCTATACCCGGACCCCGCCACCGGAGCAGGGCCTCCCCGGTCCATATGGCTACCCGGCACTGTGCTATTAGTGCCGGTCCTCATTTCCTCTGGGGCGAAGGTACCATTTCCGGTAACCCCGGCTTCTACCCCCCGGAGAGGTAAACCTTCACCCGCATCTAAAGCTGTGGCGTCGCCTTCAACCTTCCTTTCCAGGAGGTAGACCTCCACCGCCGGCGTCACCGCCGCCGGGTTTTCCGGGTAAGCAGCCCGGCCCACCAGGGCGGCGTCAGCGTCATACTCCAGCTCCCCCACCAGGCTTGAAAAGATCTGGCGGAAGATGAAATTCACCGCGTCCACCAAACCTTGGCGGCTGCGGAAGTTAGCCTTTAACAGGATGCGGCAGCAGGGGGGCTGGCTGCCAGCCCCGGTACTGGTTTGAACAGCCTCTACCAACTCCTCACTGCCAGCGGCCAATTCCCCATCCCTGTACGCTGGGTAGGTGCGGTACTTTTCCAGGAATAGCTCCGGGTTGGCCAGGCGGAAGCGGTAGATGCTCTGCTTGACATCTCCGACCATAAAGAGGTTAGGAGCCGGCGCCATCGTTACTGAGGACAGGGCAGAATCCTCTCCCCCGGCCAGGGAGGGGGCAGGGCCTTTACCCGCGCCAGGCGGCAGGGCGGAGCCCTCCCCTGAGGCCGGCGACAGGTAGCTATTGGGACCAACAGCCGTCCTAACTGTCCCGGCGTTGGTGCAGCCCCAAGCCCCGGTCGCCTGACCAGCCATTGAATGTATCTCTGACCTCCCCGCCTGATCCAGGTCATTTGCAGGTAGGCGGGCCCCCTGCCGGCTAACCAGAGTCAAAATGGCGTCCTGGATGCTGTTGATGTCCTGGTACTCGTCCACCAGGACCTCTTCATAACGCCGGCGCAGCTCCAGGGCCACCTCTGAGGGCCGTAATTCGCCGGGCCGGGCCGCCGGGTCCAGGAGGACCTGCAGGCACAGGTGTTCCAGGTCGCTGAAGTCCACCAGGCCGCGGCGGCGCTTTTCCTTACTATAGGCAGCCTCAAAGTGGCGCACCAGTCCTACCAGGGATTTCACCGTCGCCCCGGCCCGGGCGAGTTCATCCCTGATGGCGCCCTCGTCACGGTAGCCTTCCTGCTGCAGGCCGCGGAGGAGCTTCTTAGCCTGGTCGCGGTAGCCGGCAGCCCTCTCTTTCAACTCCGGGTCGACGTTCTCCCGCCGGATAGACGGCAGGCGGGCGAAATCGATCCCCGCCAGCCGCTGCCAGAATTCTTCCCAGGAGAGGTTGCCCATTGCGGCCAGGAGATTCCGCACCGCTCCTTCTTCTTGCTCCAGGTGGTCCAGATAGACGGCCGGGCCGACGGGGCCGGTAGCCACGGCCCTGGCCTGCCCCAGGTAAAAGGCTGCCTCCTCCAGGACCAGAGCGATAGCCTGCTGGAGTTCCCGGTACCAGGGCAGGGAGGTCAGGAGGGTACCGGCAGGGACGTCATAGGCCGCCTCCGCCGCCTCCAGCCAGGCCTCCGGCCAGGGAAGGCTGCGGGTAAAGCCCCGGACCTTCAGCAACAGGTCCACCAGGGCCGTATCAGCCCGCCCCCCCAGGCCGTCGGCCAGGTCGGTGATGGGGCCCCCGTCAGGCTCGGCGGCGAAGGCCTCCTCCAGCACCCGGTCCATGACCTCCAGCTGCATCAGGTCGGCCTCGGCCGGGTCCAGGACGCGGAAGGCCGGGTCCAGGTCCAGGCGGTAGAAATAGGTGCGCAGCACCCGCAGGCAGAAGGCGTGGATGGTGCTGATGGCGGCGCGGTTCAAGAGCAGAAGCTGGCGCCGCCATGCCTCGTTTTCCGGCTGGCGGGCCACGGCCTCCTCCAGGGCGGCGCCGATACGCTGGCGCATCTCGGCGGCGGCGGCGTCGGTAAAAGTCACCACCAGCAAATTCTCCAGGCTGACGGGCGCCTCCGCATCCGTCAGGCGCCGGATGATGCGCTCCACCAGTACCGCCGTTTTGCCGGCTCCGGCCGCCGCAGCCACCAGCAGGTTGGCCTGCCGGGCCTGGATGGCGTTCAGTTGTTCCGGCGTCCATTCGCGTTGGGCTTTCTCAACCATTGTCGCCATCATTCCTCCCTTAACACCCGCCGGGCGGCCTGCCAGAAGTCTTCACCCTTCAGTACGCCCAGACGGCGGTAGGCCGGGCCGGGGATCTGCAGGTCAAAACCGCACACCGGGTGGTAGGGGCAGAATTCGCAGCCCCTCCTGGTCCCCTGGCGGTAGGGGCTGATGTCCACCCGCCCGGCGAGGATAGCCCCGGCCAGCCCGGCGGCCCGGTTCCGGGCCAGCTCCAGGAGGAGGGCCATCTCCGCCCGACCGGCTACCGGCGAACCCTTGCGCGGGCTGCCATCCTTATTGAGGCGTACCGGCAGCAGGTCCGGGTTGCGCTCCACCTCCCGGTCCATGAGGCGGATTATTCCCGGATCGTCCAGGACCAGGCCGCGCATCTTTAACTCCTGGCGGTGGAGTTTTTCTACCTCCGCCTCCCCCCGCACCGGCAGCCGCTGGCGGACTACCGGGTTGCGGACGGCGAAGTAGAGGATACCGGCCGGTGCAGCTGCCGTGCCCAGTAAACGGGGGGCTGCCGCCAGGGCTGCCCCCAGGTAGAGGGGCAGCTGCAGGGAGAGGCCGTAATATACCCGCTCCAGGTTGACATCTGTCTGGCTGCTTTTATAATCAATGACCCGCAGGTAGGGCTGCCCCTGGTAGCGGGCGACATCGATGCGGTCCACCCGGCCCTCCAGGATGATCTTCTGTCCCGGGGCGACCTCCAGCTCCAGGGGTGGCAGCTCCCCGCCGCGGCCAAAGGCGGCCTCCACCAGCAGGGGGCGAAACTCCCCCCGCCGGGCGTGCTCGCCCAGGACCCCCAGGACCCGCTGCAAAGTCCGGGTGAGCTGGCGGCGCAGGTAGCCGTAGCGGGCGCTGCTGCTCAAAATCTCATGCTGGAGGGCCGGCACCAGGGCGGCCATGACCCGGTCCAAAAGGGCTGCTTCCTCCTGGTCGCTAAGGCTACCCCAGTCGCGTCCCCGGGCCTGTAATTCCTCTACAAAGAGTTTCAACGCAGCGTGGTAAAACTGGCCCATACCGGCCGGGTCTACCTGGTAGTTCTCCCTTTCCTGGAGCTTAAGGCCGTAGGCCAGGAAGTAACGGAAGGGACAGGCGGCAAAGGTTTCCAGGCGGGAAATACTGGTATGCACGGGTGGGGGGAAAAGGCGCGCCACAACTCCGGGCTCCAGGGGTTCCGCCTGGTTGCGGTAGCCGGAGCCCCGGAGGAGCCCCAGCCACCGGGAGGCCTCCGGATGGGCGGCCAGCCATTGGTAGACCTCCCGCCAGAGGGAAGGCAGTTCCTGGTGGCGGCTGAAGAGCCGGGCCAGGTAGCCGGCTGCCTGACGCGGGGTGGTTACATATTCCAGGTCGGCATCACCGCCAGGCAGGTCCAGGCCAATGCTCTCTTCCGGCAGCCGCGGCAGAAGCTGACGCAGCCGGCGCACCAGGGGCGAGGGCGCCAGGGCCTTCCCCTCGGCGTCGGCCAGGGGATAGCTCAGCCAGAGGAAACGCCGGGAGCGGGTCAGGGCCAGGTAAGCCAGGTATTCTTCATGATAAAGGCGTAGCACACCGGTAGGGGCCAGTTCCACCCCCGCCGCCTGCAGTTCCTCCCTTTCCCGGTCACTGAAGGTAGCGTCCTCCGGCAGCCGCGCCGGCAGCACCCCTTCACCCACCCCCAGGACCAGGGCTGCCTGAAGTTCCGGCTGGCGGGAGCGGTCCATGGTGCCCACCACCACCTGATCCAGGGCCGGGGGAATCAGCCGCAGCTTCAGCCCCTCCATACCGGCGTTCAGGATGGCGGCATATTCCTCCAGTCCCAGGGAGGTGTCCCCCAGGCCGGTAACAAGCTCATCAAAGAGGTCCATCAGGCCTTCCCAGACCTGCTCGTGTTCCTGGGCGGCGTCCAGCTCCCCGGCAGCCAGGGCCTGCTGGCGCCAGGCAGCCAGGATCCGGGGCACCCGCAGCTCCTGGAGCAGGTTAAAGAGGGCAGCGGTAAGCTCCCGCACTGTTAAAGTATGGCCCTGGACGGCCCGGTGCAAGCGCCGCAGGTGGGCCGTGGCCCCCAACCGGTAACGGTTAAGGGCCGCCAGGGCCGGGTCAAGGGTAGCGGGTTCACCGGCAGCCGGCAGGCCTGCCGGCGTCACCAGCCCGGCGCCAGCATCCTGGTCAGCAGATGAGACCACCCCCGCCGCCTTGGGATCCGGCTCCAGGACGCGGCTGGATCTAAAGGTCCAGGGCCGTTC
>JASUSX010000028.1 GCA_030445875.1 Clostridia bacterium | reverse complement strand
ATCGGTACCGCCGAGGTTCACTGTGCCGGGGTTGGCCTTAGCATACTCAACTACATCCTGGATAGTCTTAAACTTGCTATCCGCTTTCACCACAAAGATACTCTGATCCATCTGGCAGCGGATTATGGGTACCATTTGTTTTAGGTCTTCCCTACCCATTAAATGATTGACCACCTGCTCAGGCCCGATAGCCCGCAAGGTATAACCATCAGCCGGGGCTTGCAGGAAACGATCCGTAGCTGCTACCCCGCCACCCCCGGTAACCGAAACGGGGATTATGGATTGTTTGAGGATCTGGGCTGCCGGCACCCCGATGCCGCGGATGAAGATGTCGGTGCCGCCGCCAGGTCCAAACTGGTTGATGACCTCAATGGTCCGCGAGGGGTACTTGTCATCCTTGGCCGTCTCTTTAGGCTGTTCTTTTTTCTCCCCCTGCTGGCCCGCCTGCTGCCCGGCCGGTGCTTGCTTGCCGCCGCAGCCCGCCGTCAGGGCCAGGGTCAGGCACAGGGCCAATACCAGGGCTATCCACGCTATACCTTTCCTTCGCATTACCTATTCCCTCCTTGAAAATTTGGTCTTTTAGCCCCTTAATCCCGGCAACAACACCCTGTTTCCCCTTCGTCACCTCCTTCCCCGGTTGGTGTAAATATAGCTATCAACACTGTCGCATGTTAAGCGCTGCAAATGGTACATTTCTGACTGTTTGTTAGTGCTGCTTGATTCCTATACTGGCTATTAACTTATTTCTAGCATATTTCGTGCCAGCCCCTGGGACCAGGCAGGAAACACTGGCCAATCCCTTTATTTAATGGCCATAAATTTTATTTACTGGATCCCCGTTACCGGGTTAACCAGCCCGCCTGGCGTACCATAACGAAAAGCCGGTGTTTCGCTACGAAACACCGGCGGGTTCCTTGCCTTTGAGCTTGCGCCAGAGGGTGGTGCGACCGATACCCAGGCGCCGGGCGGCTTCCGTGCGGTTGCCCCCTGTCGCCTGAAGCACCCTGTTGATGACCTCCTGTTCCGCTTTTTCCAGCAGTTCACCCGCCCCCTCCCCGACAGTTAACGCATCGGCCGCTGCCAGGTCCTCGGCCAGGAGCTGCCTCACCAGGTCTGAAGTCACGACCGGCCCGTCGGCCAGCAGGACCAGGCGTTCTACGGTATTGCGCAGCTCCCTGACGTTGCCCGGCCAAGGGTAATGCTGCAGCAGGGCTATGGCTTCTGCCTCTGTTTGCTTGATGTCTTTTTTGAACTTATGGCAATATTCCCGCAGGAAAAACTGCAGTAGGAGCGGGATATCCTCCCGTCGCAGGCGTAGAGGGGGTACGCGCAGGGTGAGGACGTGGATCCGGTAGTACAGGTCTTCCCGGAACTGCTTCTCCCGCACCATTTGTTTCAGGTCGCGGTTGGTGGCGGCAATCACACGCACATTAACAGGTAGGAGGCGGTCGCCCCCCAGGCGCATGACCTGACCTTCTTCCAGCACCCTTAACACCCGCGCCTGGAGGCCCTCCGACATCTCGCCGATCTCGTCCAGGAACAGGGTGCCGTTATGGGCCAGCTCAAAGAGCCCGGCCTTGCCCCCTTTCCGCGCCCCGGTAAAGGCGCCCTCGACGTAGCCAAAGAGCTCGCTCTCCAGCAGGTTTTCCGGCAGGGCGGCGCAGTTTACGGCCACAAAGGGTCCCCCCCGCCGGGGACTGGCCTGGTGGATGGCCTGGGCGAACATCTCCTTGCCGCAGCCCGTCTCGGCGCAGATGAGGACGGTCGAATCCACCTGGCTGAAGCGCTCCGCCTGCTTCACCGCTTCCCGGATAGCCGGGCCCTGGCCGATTATGTCAGCGAAGGTGTAACGGGCTACGTAGCCCCGGTTGGTCAGGTTGCGGCGGATCTTATGCTCCAGGCTCTGGATCTGCTGCACATCCTGCATGGTGAGGATCAGGCCCCTGGTTTGCCCGTCAACCAGGATGGGGATGCAATTCAAGACTACCTGGTAGGTGCCGGCGGGCACCAGCTCCCCCTGTTCAGCCCGGCCCGTGCGCCAGACCCGATCCAGGACCGGCCAGGGAAAGACCTCTGCCACCGGTACCCCTAACACCCTTTCCCGGGGCCAGCCCAGGAGCCTCTCGGCCGCCGGGTTAAAGGCGCGGATCACCCCCTTGGCGTCGACGGCCACAATGGCATCGGAGTTAAAGTCCAGGATGGCCTTCATCTCCTGGAGCTTGGCCATCTCCTGCCGCCGGACCTCCAGAACCCGTTGTGCCTCTTCCAGGGCCTGGATGACAGCCTCCCGGCCGGAGGTGATCAGGGTGCCCTTGAGCCGGTGGGACTCCACCAGGCGCGTAATGGTAGCCTTACCGACAATAGCCCTGGCCCCGGCCCCTTTCAGGTAGGTTACGGCGCGGCGCAGGTCCCGTTCGTCCTGGAGCTCGAAGGTCAATACTTTCTCTCCCAGCATCTCCCCCAGGGTGGTAAAGCCGGCTACGATACTCTTCTCATCGGCCACCCCTACAGGCACCCCGGCCTGACGGGCCTCTAAATAAGCCCGCAGCATATCAAAGCCGGTGACGGGGATCTCCACCACCGGCAACTCCAGGGCCGCCCGGATGCGCTCAGCCGTTATGCCCCGGCTCACGATAACCTGGGTACCCCGGCGTTCCGCCTCCCGGGCCAGCTCCAGGCCGCGGACCGCCCGTCCCACCACTACTTCTACCGGCCAGTTAAACTCCTGGCAGATGGCGGTGGCCAGTTCCCCCAGGGAAGGATAGGGGGCCACCAGGGTAATGGCCGCCATATGGTCTCTCCCTCCCATCAATTTTTCCCATTCATACTTATTCTACTTTTGCGTCGAATATCCTGCTGGAAAAACCGCGGCTGCCAGCCCCGGTTTTTCCTTAAACCCGGTCAGGTGCCGGCCCGTTCTCCCACCCGGAGATCGATCTCCCGCGCCAGTTGGCCCGCAGGCAGCTTATCGCGGCAACTGCCATACTGTACCCGCCGGGCCAGGATGGCCCCTTCCCCGGTAGCGATAACAAATCCTCCTCCCCGGAGGGCCACTACCGTGCCCGGTTCACCCCCATCCCGGCAGGGGCTAGCTTCCCAGATCGTGAGCTTCTCCCCCCGCAGGGTGGTCCAGGCCCCCGGGTGGGGGTTGGCGCCGCGGATCAGGTTATAGACCCTTCCTGCACTTTGCCGCCAATCGATCCTGACATCCCCTTCTTTAATCACCGGCTGGAAAGAGGCCCTCCCTTCGTCCTGGGGTCCCGGGGCGGCCTTCCCTTCCCGGATCAGGCGGACAGCTGCGGCTATCATTTTGACGCCCAGGGGGTAAAGTTTATCAAAATAGAGGGATTTTACCGTATCGTCCGGGCTGATGGGGACCCTTTCCTGGAGGATAATAGGGCCAGTGTCGACGCCGGCGTCGATTTGATGGATGGTGACACCGGTTTCGGTCTCACCGTTGATAATGGCCCAGTTCATGGCGCTGCCGCCACGATAGGCTGGCAGCAAGGAGGGGTGGTAGTTGATGCCGCCATGGGTGGCCAGCTCAATCATGGCCGGGGGGACAATATCGGTGACGTAGGCCAGGACCAGCAGGTCGGGCCGGAGGTGCTGCACCCAGGCGAAGGCCTGGGGTTCCTTCAGGCGGGCTGGCTGTAACAGGGGCAAAGCCCTGGCCAGGGCCATCTCTTTAACCGGGTTGGGGGCCTTGGCCCCCGGCCTGTCCGGCACAGTGAGGACGCCGGCCACCTCTTCCCCCTGCTCCAGGAGGGTCTGCAGGCAATCACGGCCAAAGGGGGCCTGGCCGATAAAGACGATGCGCACGGTTTCTTCTCTCCCACCTAAGTTATTTTAATCGGTAAACCCCTATTTTTTACCCTGTCGTTCCCTTTATCTTTATAACCTGTCTTTAATTTTAAGTTATCAGGCCAGGCAAGTAAAGCTATTTTTCGTTACCGGGCGCCTGCGGGGCGGCAGTGAGGGCATCGGTCCGCCCCTGACCATTACGCCGTTCGATCCAGATGGCGGCATCGGGGCAGACGAGCTGGCATTTTTTGCAGGCGATGCAGGGTTTGCCGTGGCCAGGTTCTACCACCGGCGTACCGAAGGCCCCCAGTTGCCGGGCCCAGCCGATGGTGTCTACCGGGCACTTCTCGATGCAGAGGCCGCACCCCTTGCACAGGGCCGGGAAAAGGTGGAAGATACCCTTACCGTTCTCGGTGGTAATGGGCTTAAAGGCGACGCTCATAAGTCCTACCCCCTTCGAAAATGGGCTTCTTTTTAACTGAGGCGCAAAGGCGCCCTTCCGGGAACCCTGTCTCATCCCCTCACGATATTCACATTTCCTCTTGTTCGATGGAAGGAGGCTTAGCCCCTCATGGGTTATGCCTTTCTAAATCCTATTTCCCACCTCTAACCTCTCACTCCCCAATAAGTATCCCCGCTCCAGGGCACGGTAGTTCAATTCCTTCAGGCTGGGGTCCTGGGCAAATTTATGGCCGAACTGGCGCTCCAGGGCCTGTTCTACGTCCCGGCGCTCCAGGAACCCCGTCACCCCCACCAGCACCCCCAGGATGATGACGTTAAAGACCCGCGGGTGTAACCCTTCTTTAGCGATGGCCAGGGCCGGGACGGCCAGGCTTTTCTGCCCTTCCCCGTAGACCCGCCGGACGTCGTCCGCCAGGCTTGCGTCAAAGACCAGGAGGGTTTCCGGGCCGACATACTGGCGCGCCCGCTCTACAGCCCGGTGGCTTAAAGCCACTACTATATCCCCGGTGGTAAATTTGGGCGCGCTCACCGGGGCTTCGCTAATCTGGACAAAGGCCACCGAGACGCCGCCCCGCTGCTCAACGCCAAAATTGGGTATATATAAAGGCTGGTAACCGGCGTGGTAGGCCGCTTCGGTAAGGATCTCGGCCACAGATTGGACTCCCTGGCCCCCTTCGCCGGCCAGGGCGATTTTAAGGTTTAGGGCCATGGGCCGGCACCTCCCGAAGCCTGGCGGCTGGTTTCTCTTCCGGCGTCCGCAGTTCCCCCACCGGGAAATAGGCGCTCATCTCCTTTTCCAGGAAACGCCAGGTCTCGGCAGCGTTGGTACGCCAGTTGGTGGGGCAGGACGAAAGGGCTTCGATGAAGGCGATGCCTCGACCCTGGATCTGGTTTTCCAGGCCCTTTTGGATATAATTCTTGAGCTGGACGACGTTAGCCACGCTGCCCCGGGCGACGTAGGCCCCCGGCGGGGCGATGGCGGCCACCAATTCGGGCCCCAGCATGGGCCGCCCGGTGAGCTCCACGTCGCGACCGTACGGGGTTGTCTCCGTCTTCTGCCCCGGCAGGGTAGTGGGCGCCATCTGGCCGCCAGTCATGGCGTAGACGGTGTTGTTGACCACGATAATAGTCACCAAGTCGTTGCGGCTGGCGCTGCTGACCAGGTGCTGGGCGCCGATGGCGTAGGCGCCGCCGTCGCCCATATAGGAAACAACCACCAGCTCCGGCCGCGCCCGTTTGATCCCCACCAGCACCGGGGTGGTGCGGCCGTGGTGGGTCTGGATGGTGTCCAGGTTAAAAAAGTCCCAGGACAGGAGGGAACAGCCGATGTCGCAACCAAAGATAGTACGTTCCTGAATGCCCAGGGCGTCAACGGCCTCCCCCAGGGCCTTCAAAACGATGCCGTGGCCGCAGCCGGGGCAGAACTTGTGGGGCTTGCTCTCCGCCCGCCAGACCCGCGGCATCTGCGGCTGGGCCGCGATAGCCATTAGATCAGCTCCCCGTATATGAGTTGCGGGAGGTTGGCAGCGGCCTCCCATTGCCTCCCGCCAGCTCGCCCGATGGCGATCTCAGTTCTAAATAAGGGAATGGACCGCGCGGGCCACCTCTTCCGGCGTGATCCCCATCCCCGGGCGCAGGTAACCGGAGACCGGTGTCTCCAGGCCGTAAAGGCTGGCCTGGACGAGCCTCTGTAACTGGCCGTAAGCCGATTCCACCACCAGGAGATGACGGGCCCGGCTTGCCAGGGGCCGCAGGGCATCCACTGGGAAGGGCCGCAGGGTGATGGACCGGAAGTAACCGGCCTGGACGCCTCCCTGGCGCAAAGCCTCCACCGCCGCCCGGGCGGCCCGGGAGACCACGCCATGGGCGATGACCAGTACCTCGGCCTCATCGGCGCTCCAGGCGTCCCATTCCGCAACCTCTGACGCCATGGCTTCGTACTCCCGGATGGAGTCGGTGAGAACCTGGTAAAGCTCGTCCTCCAGGTTATAGGTATTGCGCAGGTGGGCCGGGTCGCGCTCCTCCCCAGGCAGCCCTGGCAGGCCTACCATGGGACGGCACACCTCCATATTTATACCCCGCTCCTCCGGGTCAAAGAGGGTTACCGGTTCCCGCATCTTGGACTGGTAGCCGTCCCCCAGGACAAAGGTGGGAAAGCGGTACTTCCAGGCGCTATTAAAGGCTTTGATAACGTAGGTAAAGAGCTCGTCGTGGGAGGCCGGGGAGTAGACGATCCTTAACCCCTCACCGTTACCACCAAAGCAGGTCAGGTTCAGTTCCTGCTGGGAATATATAACCGTGGCCGTAGAAGGGCCCCCCCGCTGGGTCACCACCACTACCGTGGGCAGGCGCATCATCTCGGCCATGGCCATGGCCTCCTGCATGAGGACATTCCCCGGCCCGGCCGTAGCCGTAAAGGCCCTCTTGCCGGCCAGGACGCCACCAACGGTTGTGAAGCCGGCAGATATTTCATCCTCGGTCTGGAGAAAGGCCCGTTCATATTTGGGCGCCATGCGGGTCCAGTAGTGCATGATTTCATTCTGAGGGGTAATAGGGTAACCATACATGATGTCTGCCCCGGCAGCCAGGGCCGCCCAGGCTACCACCTCGTTGCCGGTCATAAAGGCCCGCTGCTCGCCGGTAATAGGTTTGGTCGCCATGAATCCCCACTTCCTCCGAAAATAGGGTTCTGCCAAAATGGTTTCTAGGCCCCGGGCCTACCAGAAAGCCGCAGGCATATAACGCTTAATAACCCGCACCGGGTTACCGCAGATATCCCGCTCGCCCACTTGCGGGGCTAATTCGGCCATCACAGCCGTAGCCACCACCGGGAGGCCCAGTTCCCGGGCGGCCTCCGTCACCACCCTGGCCCCGGCCTGGACGATTTCGGCGGTGGTTTCCTCGCCCAGGTGGGTATTGTTTAAGAGGCCGTCTACCCGGCTTAAAGAACGGACATGGGCGATGATCTCCTTTACTGTCCCCGTTGCCGGGCGGCGGGTGTTGATTACCGCCAGGACCTGGAGTTCAGGGGTCGTCTCTGCCCCCTCCAGCAGGTGCAGGCTGCCGGCGCCGGCAATACCGTAACCCACGTCGATGATCACATTCCCCACCTGGCCCAGGGCCCAGCGAACCGCCGGGTGCAGGACGGTCCCGGTCTCTCCCCAACCGGTCACCTGGCCGGTCTCCCAGGCCAGGACTTTAAGGCCCAGGGCCTCCAGCCTGGCTTTCAAGGGCCGCAGGGTATAGCAGGGCTCCACCGTGTCCAGGTCAGCTAGGGTCACCGGCCGGCCCTGCTCCCTTAAAGAGATAGCCCGGTTGACAGCGTTTTCCGACTTGCCGCTGCCGTACTCCCCCACATAAGCCTCAACAATGCGCGCCTTCCTTCACCTCGATGTTTAGTATGCGCCCCGGTGGGAATAGCATACCCGGCCTAAAAAAATAAAAGCCCGGTTGAAACCGGACTGCATACTAAAAGGTCACGCCCCCAGGACCAGGCGTAAAAAGATCAGCAGGACTAACCCGGGCAGGCCCAAGAAACCGGCGATCAAAACCGTGAGCCAGTTCAAGGGGATAAAGAAATGGAAATAGGAGCCGAAAAAGTTGAAGGCCCAGAGGAGGAGCAAGCCGAAAAAGGAATTAATGATGATCTTAAAAACCAGCTTCAGGGGCTTTAAGAGGATGCTACCCAGCAGGTAAACCAGGAAGAGCAAGAAGACACCCGCCAGGATAAGCTGAACCGTATCACCCGCCACAGCCACCACTCCTTAACCTGTGTAATCTCCACCTTGCGGCCCGGATTTAAGCCAGGTGGTTTCGCCCCCCTCCTCCGGTACAGTTCAGGGCCCCTTACGACGGGACCGACTCCAAGTCATCAGGTGCCGGCGTGACCGGTTGCTGGAACCTTTCCGACCCTGGGGACCGCTGGTTCCGCACCACCTTCCAGAGGTACATATAACGCCTCTCCGCTGCTTCCAGGCGAAAAATGGCCTGATCCACCAGGTCGGGCTCCGTTACTTCAGCGAAAAAACGCTGGGCTGCCAGCCATTCTTCCCTGGCTTCTTTTATGGCCTCCGCCAGGGATACCAGGTCTTCTTTCAGGCCCCAATCCTGCATCGCGGCCACCTCCCAACTGCTCCTGGTGCTAGGATATGCAGTGGGGAGAAGATTCTTGCCAACTTTTTACACCATTTCGCGGCGACCGCTCAGGGCTCGGGCCAGGGTGATCTCATCGGCGTACTCCAGGTCGCTCCCGACGGGTATACCATAAGCGAGACGGGTTACCTTCAGGCCCAGGGGCTTTAACAATCGGGCCAGATAAAGGGCCGTGGCCTCTCCCTCCGTATCGGCATTGGTGGCCAGGAGGACTTCCTTTACTGTCCCTCCCTGGAGCCGCTGTAACAGCCCTTTAATGTTTAGCTGGTCCGGCCCGATCCCATCCACCGGCGAGAGGGCGCCCTGCAGGACGTGGTAGAGGCCCCGGTACTGGCGGGTTTTTTCCAGGGCCACAATATCCCGGGCCTCCTCCACCACGCAAATGACACTGTCATCCCGCCCCAGGTCAGTGCACAGGCGGCAGGGGTCACGGTCGGTCAGATTACCGCATACCGAGCAGTAATGGGTCTGCCGTCGCGCCTCCAGGATAGCCGCAGCCAGGTCCCGTGCCTCATCGGCAGGGGCGTTGAGGAGGTAAAAGGCCAGGCGCTGGGCGGTTTTAGGGCCTATCCCCGGCAACTTACCGAGGGCCACCATGAGCTTGTTCAGGGCTTCCGGGTAGTGCATCGCTTAAAACCCTGGCATTTTTATGTTACCGGTAATCTTCCCCATTTCCCTGGTCACCATTTCCTGGGACTGGTGCAAGGCTTCGTTGACGGCAGCCAGGACCAGGTCCTGGAGCATCTCCACGTCCTCGGGATCCACAGCGGCCGGGTCGATCTTAATGCTGACGATCTCCTGGCGGCCGTTGGCCACCGCTACCACAGCGCCTCCGCCAGCGGTCGCCTCTACCGTCCTCTCCCCCAGCTCGTCCTGGAGTTTGGTAATCTGGGCCTGCATCTTCTGCATCTGCTTCATCATCTTGTTGATATTGTTCATGCCCATATGGTAAACCCCCTTCAAAAATGGCTTCTTATTCCCGCACCTCGACTTTATCGGGGCCAAAGTACTGCCGCATCCTGTCAATGGTCTCTTCCACCGTCGCCTCCGACCCGGGCGTAGCAGGGCTGCCTGCTGTAATCTCCACTCGTAGCGGCTGGCCAAATACCCGCGCCAGGACGGTCTCCACCTTCTGCCGGTTGGCAGGCTGTTCCAGCATACCGCGGTGGAAATCGGTCTTAACCTCCAGGGTTAGCCTGTCCCCGGCTATAGCCACCGGCTCGCCGGCCCGCAGGTAAGCCTGCAGGTGGACGCTCTCCTGGCGGGCTGCCGCCAGCACCTCCGGCCAGCGCGCCTGGACGGTTGCTAATCCTAGCTGGTCGCCAGCAGGTGTCCGGACCGCTGCCGTGTCTACCGCTCCCCCTGCCTGCGACCGTTCCCGGCTTCCGGTCCCCCCTGCGGCTGCCCTCTCCGCTCCGGCCCGTTGGGCCGGGGGCTGTCCGGCCGGGGCTGGTTTTAGTGCCGCGGGAGCAGCCGGCCGTTTCCAGGCAACTCGGCGGCCGGGACTGGCAGCCCCGGGCCCGGTGACCGGCGCCATGGCCCCGGCCGCCGGCAGGTGCCGGCCGGCTGCCACCTCCCTGGCGCCATCCAGTGCCGCCAGGCGTTCCTCCAGTTCTTCTACCCGGCGGGCCAGGTCTTCCAGGGAGGGAGCAGGGGCCACCAGGAAGCCGACCAGAGTCATCTCCAGGAGGACCCGCGGCTGGCTCGTCCAGCGCAAGCTCGCCCCCGCCTGTTGCAGGCGTTCCATGAGGTCCAGCAGGCGCCGCGGGGTAAACCTTTGCGCCTGGGCCGCCACCTGCTGCACTTCCTCCGGCAGGAGTCCGGTAAACTCCCCGGCGCGGGAGTCCATATGTAAAAGGAGCAGGTTGCGGGTGTGATCCAGGAGGTCCTCCAGCAGTCGCTGGGGTTCCACCCCCGCCTGGAGGGCCGTATCCACCAGGTGCAGCACGGCGGCCCCGTCACCTTCAACCAAGGCCCCGGTCAGGTCCAGGAGGGTATCCAGGCGGGCCGTACCCAGGACGGCAGCCACCCGGGCTGCGGTAATAACCTCCCCCTCACCGGCGGACAGGATCTGGTCCAGGAGGCTTAAAGCGTCGCGTAACCCTCCCGCCGCCTTACGGGCTAAAAGGCTTAACCCAGCCGGTTCAATCTGGACCTGGTTGGCCGCCGCCACCTCCCGCAGGCGCCCGCTGATGGCCGCTGCTGTCAGGGGGTGAAAGTCAAAGCGCTGGCAGCGAGAAAGGATGGTGGGTAGGACCTTGCGCGGTTCCGTGGTAGCCAGGATAAAGATGGCATGGGCCGGCGGCTCCTCCAGGGTCTTCAGGAGGGCGTTAAAGGCCTCCGGCGTTAGCATATGGACCTCATCGATGATATAAACCTTATAGCGGCCTTCCACCGGTCCCAGGGGGATCTTTTCAATCAACTCCCGGATCTCATCGATACCCCGGTTGGAGGCGGCGTCCATCTCCAGGACGTCCAGGGAATTACCGGCGTTGATGCGCTGGCAGTTGGAACATTCATTGCAGGGTTCTCCCTGGCGGGGGGCCTGGCAGTTAACGGCCTTAGCCAGGATTTTGGCGGTACTGGTTTTACCGGTACCCCGGGGTCCACAGAAGAGGTAAGCGTGAACCAGCCGCCCGGTACGCAGGGCATTGAGCAGGGTGCGGGTGATATGCTCCTGCCCCACCACCGCGGCAAAGGTCTGCGGCCGCCACTGCCGGTACAGGGCCTGGTACTGGGCCAATACCTTCACCTTCTTTTACGCGAATACCGGCCCGCTGGCCGCCGCGCGTAAATATATAAAAAGGGATTATTCCCCGGTCGAATAATCCCTAGCTGTCACCTTAGGTGACCGTGCACCCACTGTTGAACATGGCCTCCGGGCGTTACCGGTGCAGGTAACTCCAACCAGGCACTCCCGCGGCACCCGAGGGTGTTCACTTACCGCTGCTTCCTCCCGGACCTGACGGGGTTCATGAGTTCTCGTCGCGCAGGACCCGGCTCTCTTCGCCCCTTACGCCGGCCAGACCCCACAGGTCAGGCCCGCCAGTGGGACTTCGACCCCGCTATAGCGGCTTGCGGGTTACAGGGCACCGCTACCTCCCCGTCTAGCACGGTCAAAGCTATAAAAATTAGAATGGCGGAGAGAGTGGGATTCGAACCCACGAGACGAGTTTGTGACCCGTCTACTCGCTCTCCAGGCGAGCGCCTTCGACCAACTCAGCCATCTCTCCGCACAAAACTGCCGATCAATATCATTATAAAGCAGATACTAACTGAATGCAAGCTGTTCTAGCATTTACCCCCCTGATCAGGGGTGCCTTACCTGATAAAAAGGTTCCGCCCGGTACCGCGGAAGCGAAATTTTATTAATAATGGCGGAGAGAGTGGGATTCGAACCCACGGAAGGCTCATCACCTTCACTCGATTTCGAGTCGAGCGCCTTCAACCAGCTCAGCCATCTCTCCGCATCTTAAAAAACCTTTTTAAGATCTCCCGGCACTCTTCCTCCCGGATGCCGGGGATAACCTCCACCTGGTGGTCAAAGCGGGGATTCTCTACCAGATTGATCACCGAATCTACCGCTCCGGCGCGCGGGTCCGGGGCGCCGTACACCAGCCGGCTCACCCGGGCCTGGACCAGGGCGCCGGCGCACATGGGGCAGGGTTCCAGGGTAACATACAGGGTAGCGCCCTTTAAGCGCCAGTCACCCCTGACCCTGGCTGCTTCCCGCAGGGCCATTATCTCGGCATGGGCCGTAGGATCAACCCGGGTTTGCCGGCGATTGCCGGCCCGGGCGATGATCTCATCCCCCATTACCAATACCGCCCCGATGGGTACTTCCCCCAGGTCAAAGGCTTGCCTGGCTTCGGCCAGGGCCTCGCCCATATAGAAATGGTGGTCCATAATGGCCACCCCGCTGCTATCCTGGTGCGCCTGGAGGGACTCGAACCCCCGGCACGCGGTTTAGGAAACCGCTGCTCTATCCACCTGAGCTACAGACGCATAGATAAAAAATGGCGCGCCCGGAGGGACTCGAACCCCCAACCTCCTGGTTCGTAGCCAGTTACTCTATCCCGTTGAGCTACGGGCGCACGCTTTTATTTTTACCGTTTTACTTTTACCGGCAGGACCTATTGTAGCAGAGTTGCCGGTTCAAGTCAAGTCATGGAACCTGGGGAAAAGGTTACTGGCGCCTTTCCCGGCGCCAGTTAAATATGGCGGAGAGAGTGGGATTCGAACCCACGGTACAGGTTTTAGTCCTGTACAATCGCTTAGCAGGCGACCGCCTTCGACCTACTCGGCCATCTCTCCACGCTTTATTGA
>JASUSX010000027.1 GCA_030445875.1 Clostridia bacterium | reverse complement strand
ACGACGCTCTTCCGATCTTAAAAAGCTACAAATTCAGGTTGCAGACATTATTAAGGCCGTTAGAGAAAAGGGTGATATGGCGTTAAGAGAGTTTTCCCGCAGGTTCGACCGCCATGAGTGCCTTGATTTTCATGTCTCCCAAGAAGAAATACGATCTGCCTCAGCAAAACTACCTACTACGCTTAAGGAAGATATTCAGTTTAGCTTTACTCAGATTCGTAACTTTGCTCTGGCGCAACTGAAGATGTACCAGAACTTTGAAGTTGAGACGATACCAGGCGTGCACCTTGGGCAACGTGTGGTGCCAATTTCCTCTTGTGCAGCTTATGTTCCGGGAGGACGATATCCCCTTTTCTGCTCTGCCCTTATGTCAATTGTTCCTGCTAAAGTTGCTGGCGTCGAAAGAGTTGTTGCTACTTCCCCTCCGGGGCCGGATGGAAAGATTAATCCTGCAACCTTGTTCGCGATGCACTTAGCTGGCGCGGATGAGCTATACTGTCTTGGCGGGGCCCACGCCATTGCTGCGCTGGCCTATGGAACTGAAAGCATCCGCCGTGTCGATAAAATCGTCGGGCCGGGTAATAAGTACGTCACTGAGGCCAAACGCCAGTTAACAGGCGCGGTGGGTATTGATCTTATAGCCGGCCCCAGTGAGGTTTTGATTATAGCCGATGATGGGGCAAACCCCAGATGGTTAGCTGCTGACTTGCTTGCCCAAGCAGAACATGATCCCAACGCGCGAGCTATTCTGATTTCAACCTCAAATAAAATTGCCCAGCAAACGATATTAGAACTAGAAGAACAATTAATTGCTCTCGAGACAGCCGCGGTAGCTCGAGAATCCTGGGAACTGAATGGTGAGATCGTAGTGGTGAACAATATAAAGGTAGCAGTAGATTTAGCTAATGAACATGCGCCAGAACATCTGCATCTCCATATTAGGGATCCGCTTCAATTAGTACCTTTGTTGAAGAACTACGGGTCGCTCTTTTTAGGTGAAAATGCATGTGTTGTTTTTTCCGACAAGGCTATAGGTACCAATCATATACTTCCTACTATAGGTGCTGCCAGGTACACCGGAGGCCTCTCGGTAGGTTGTTTTTTAAAGATTTTAACTCAGCAACGGTTAACCGACCAGGCCCTGGCCACCATAGCTCCCATCGCAGCCAGGCTTGCTCTAGCCGAAGGAATGAAGGCCCATGCTACTGCAGCCTCAATTAGAATGGAAAAAGTGGTATCATCACTACCGTAACATGGTCTAGAAAGGGCGGCCATCCTAATTCGCCTTAAAAGATGCCCGGCTGCTTATGAGCCGGGCATCAGTAGTTTCATTTTTATAACCCCAGGGCTTCCCTGGCCGCGGCCAGGAGTTCGGCGCCGGTGGGCGGCGCCGGCGGCTGCGGCCGTCCCGAGGAACGGGCAATGAAGCTTAAAGCGTGCCAGCGCTGCCGCATACGGGCGTGCAGGCGCTCGACGTATTCCCCCAGCTCAGCCGTAACCCAGGTATCAAGAAAACTGCGGGCGTACTCACCGCCGGAGGCATCACCGATTTTATAATAGGCGGCCCTGGTCCCCCGCGCCCGGCCACTGGTTGTATAAGGCAACCACCAGGGACGGTAGGGCTCGTCTTCGCTGTCGCTATGGAAAAAGCGGATATACTTATTATCATTGAGGGCGCTAAGGGCCGGCTTCAGCCAGAAGCGGGCCGCTGCGCTGGTATAGAGCACGCGGTTTTCTCCCAGGAGAAGAAGTTGCCACTGGGTAGCCCGGGCCTTCTGCAAGTATGCGCCGCCTGCCCTGGAAGGCAAACCCTGCAGCTGGAGGATAGCTGCCTCCGCGGGGGCAAGGGCCCCTTCCAGGGCCAGGCGCACTGAAGTAAGGCTTATCTTCTGCCTGGAGGAAGTTACCGCTATTTCCCGGTTCCCCTTAAGGCCAGCTTCCATCCCGCTTGTGGGCTCGAGGCTTCCTCCCTGGCTGCCGGACGGGCTATCGCCCTGCGCCTGCAAGGCTTTTACGGCCTGCCGGACTTCCTCTTCCAGCTCCGGCCAGACGATACGCCCTTTATCCTTCCAATCGTGGCCGAGTTTGGCGGCCACCCTTTCCAGTTGTGATTTAACAGTACCCGGCTTAAGGCCCAGGGCGGCGGCCGTCTCCCAGCGTGTTAGCCCCGCCCGGGCAAGCAAAGCCACCCGGAGTTCCAGGGGAGCCAGGTTGAGGCGGGCATCAAGGGTTTTATCGGGCAAGGGGTTTCATCTCCCATTGCTCTTTTTGGTCAATGGCGTTTAGAGGCTGGTATGAACCGCCGGCTCTACTACTTATTCTGCGGGCAGAGCCCTTTTTCCTGCCAGCAAGGTACAAGGAACGGTACATCGTCCATATTGCGGCCCACATATGCTACTACAGTATCTCTATATACTCTGCCAGGCCGACCATACGGAAAATCTTGCGGTAGTGTTCGGATAACCCCCGCGCCCGCAGTTCTCCCCCGCGGGAACGGGCCTGGCGCAACAGGTTGATCAGCAGGGCTATACCGGCGCTGTTGATATAATCAACCGCGCCGAAATCCAGCAGGATGGCCGCCGGCCAGGGGTCCAGGTCCAGCAGGCCCGGAAAAACCCCGGCCGCTGCAGCCGTTATTTCCCCCACCAGGGTTAGAATCAAACCTTCTGGGAGCCATTCTTGTTCGACTTGCAGAGCTATCGTTTCCATCACGGTGCTGCCACCTCTTTTTTCAGGTTGAAATATAGGACCACAGTGCAGCCGATGTTCCCCACCTGCACCTGAACCCGATCAGTAAGTCGCTCTATGAGAAACCAGCCCCAACCCCGGCAGGGGAGCGGGGACACCAGTTGCTGGCGCAAGTCTGGCCGGGGTCGTACCGCTGGCTGGAAGCCGGGACCCCGGTCGCGGACTACAACCTTCAAACCCCCACGGTGGACGATGAAGTCCAGGTAAACCGTCGCCCCAGCGTGGCCGGCGTTACCGTGTTCGAAAGCGTTTAGACAGGCCTCGGCTACGGCTGTCTGGACATCCTCCAAACGATAGGGGGATAGGCCTGCCAGCCGGCCGGCGGCAGCGGCGGCGGCCATGGCCACTTTTTCACTACCGCTGCCGCCCCGGAGGCGCAGGCTGGCCTGCAGGGCCGCTTTAAGAGCCATCCCTTTCCCCTCCCATCCCCGCTTTAAGTTGCCGGTAAAGTTTCTCTAAGGCCGGCGCCGGCGGCAGGCCCAGTTCCCTGGCCAGGTAACGGGCATAGTGCTGGTAGCAGGCCAGGGCTTTATCCTTCCGTCCTGATTTGGCGAGCAGCGTTATCGCCTGTTGCCGGGCTTCTTCGTGGCCTAGCTCCAGTTCCAGGACTTCCAACCAAAGCGACAGGGCCGCACCGTCCTGGCTGTTCCCCGCCGCTGCCAGGCGCACCAGGGCTTCCACATACATCTGGCGGGTATTCTCCCTTAAGGGTGCCAGCCAGCTCTCCTCGGCTACACCGGCTAGCAGTTCGCCGCTGTAAAAGCTCCTGGCCTGGCGGTAACACTCCAGGGCCCGGGGCCGGTCGCTTTCCCAGTGGACGCGGGCGGCCTGGAGGCAGGCCCGGAACTGCTGCAGATCGGTGCCATTGACCAGCTCCGGTTTAAGGCCGATAAGGCCGTTTTGGACAGCGAGGTAGGCCGGCGCCGGCACCAGGCCGGCAGTTAAGGCCTTCCGCAGAGTATGGATAGTAACATGGAGCACGTTGCTGCCGCCGTCCTCTCCCCAGAACAGCTCTACAACTTTATCCCTGGCAACCAGCCAGTGGGGCTGGAGCGCCAGGTACTGGAGCAGGGCTACCACCTTGCGCCGCGGCCAGGAGGAAACAGCCAGCATTTCTTCCCCCCGCCAGACACTGAACTCGCCCAGAAGGCGGAAATAGAGGCGCGGGGGGAGGGCGCCCTTCTGGCGGCCGGGCTCCTGGCCGAGCTGCCCCCCGCCACGGGCGACCTGCCGGCACCAAGCCAGGAGCAGGGGATTGCCTAACAGGCCGGCCAGTTGCTCGGCCCGCTGCCAGTCCCGGCCGGCGGCGGCCAAATCGCCGCCAGCGTAGTGCCAGCGGCTGCGCTCCAGGAGCAGGGTCACTGTTTGGGCCGTGGTCAGCCGTTTTTGGGCCAGGGCTATGTTATACAGGTCGCCGGCAGCTTCCCGCTCCCCCCGCGTCACCAGCCAGCGCGCCCGGAAAAGGAGCAGGCCCGGTGCGGCCAGGCAATCCTCCCGCCGGGTCGTCTCCTGGATAGCTGTCGCTTTGTCCTCCAGGCCCGCTTCCAGGCAGGCCAGTCCCAGCCAGCCCATGACTTCCATTAAAACCACCGGGTCGTCCAGACCCGCCGCCATCCGCACCGCCCTTTCCAACCAGGTAATTGCCTGGCCCGGGGAGCCGTGGATCAAAAAGCCCTGACTGCAGGTTATAATTGGGGCCAGGGGTATCTCTTCACCACTGGTCCGGGCGGTTTCCAGGATACTGCTGGCGGCCAGGACTTCACCCCGGTTTATAAGTTCGACTGCTCGCGCAAGATCCGTCGCCATGGTACCCCTCCTTCCGGGGCTTCGATAATTACCACCGTGAGGTCGTCCTCCTGTTCCCGGCCAGCTGTGAACCGCTGCACCTCCTGACATAGACCGTTAGCCAGGGCCTCTCCCTTTTGCTCCCCGGCCAGTCTTGCTGCCGCCCCGGCCAGGCCGGTAAAACCGAAGAAGGAGCGCGCCTCATTTCGCGCTTCAATTATGCCGTCGGTGTAGAGAATGATTTTGTGACCCGGTCCCAGGGCTATCTTTTGTTCCCGGTAGCGAGTTGCGGGATCAAAGCCCAGGGGCAGGGAGGAAACCGGCAAAAACTCAGCCCGGCCCTCACCCGGTCCCAGGACTAGCGGGTCAATGTGGCCGGCGCTGCTGAAGACGCAACTGCCCCTGGTCGTATCAACAACCATATAAAGCAGGCTCACAAATAGCCCGGCCGGGATAGTGCCGCACAGCAAATGGTTAATCCGGGTCAAAACCCGGCCCGGGGACGCCTCCCGGTGAGCCTCGGAACGCAGGTGGCCAATGGTGGCCGCCATGAGCAGGGCGGCTGGCAAACCCTTACCGGCCGCATCACCGATGGCCACACCCAGGCGGCCCTGGCCCAGGTCCAGGACATCGTAGAAATCGCCGCCTACTTCCTGCGCCGCCCGGGAAAGGCCGGTCACCTGCTACCCACCTGTAGCAGGTATCTGGTGGGGTAGCAGTTCCGCCTGCACCCGCCAGGCAAGCTCCAGTTCCTGCTCCAACTCCCAATCGTCAGCCGCGGCCCGGGCCTGGAGGGCGTTAAAGGCCAGCACCAGGTCGCCGGTCTCATCGTCGCTTACCGGCGCCAGGGGCCGGCGCAGGCCGGTGCGCTGGGCGTGGGCCAGGGCATTTAATTCCCGGGTCAGGAAGGTTAAGTCGGTCGCCGTATCGCTAGCAGCCAGCAGGCCAACGGCGCCGCTTAAAAGGAGGGCCTGGAGGACAATTACCATCAGCCCCCAGCCATTAATTACTTTGTGGAAATAAAAGCTATTCAGGTAAGCCGTCAGTAGAGGTACAGTGCTGGTAAAGGCCAGGGCTAGGATAGTGACCAGGATACGATTGCGAAGGGAAAAGCGGCGCACATCCCGGCTGTGCGGCGGCGGTAAAAGCAAAAGAAAGGGCCGCAGCAGCCGCCGGGAGGCGACAAAATGGACTATGCCCAGGGCAATGCTCAGGCTGAATTCGCTCAGGTAGGTGGGCAGGGTCACCTCCCACCAACCAGATGCCGACGCCGCGCCCCCCAGTTCGTGCCAGGTTTCTGACAGGTGGAACAGGCCGGAACCGACAATGCCGAAGGCGGCAAAGAAAAGGAGCGCCTGCCAGGGATAGCGGAAGGCGGCCCGTCGGGCAGCCGCAGCCGGTTCCGACCCGGGTTGAGCCGCGGCCGCGATCAGGTGGGTAGAGCTACCGGCACTGCCGGCGCCACCGGTAACGCCATCCTTACCTGCGGCTGCCTCCCCTGCTGTCCCAGCTTGGTGGACCGCCCCAGCCTGGTTAGGGCTGCCGATACTACCATCCAGCCAGCGCAACAGGGGCCGGAGCAAACGGCAGCTTACCAGATAGCCAGGCAGGATAAAGATTATACCTAGAGCCAGCATCTCCAGGGCCCAGAAACCGGTTAGTTCGGTGACGCTGTTCTGATATACCGTCAGGTTACCACTGATGAGCAGCACCAAGGCGAGGATATAAATGCCGACAAAGAGTAAAAGGAGGCGCCTTTTTAAGGAGTGGGCAGCCCGGGAGGCCATGGTGATCACCACCAGTTGGAAATACTGGCCATATTCGCCCCCGGCCGCCCGGAATCCTGCTGTCCGCTGGGTCTGCGTTAGTATTTTTCTCCTATTCCGGCAGTCCTTTAAGGTAATCCCGGATACCCGTCCAGGTCCGCTTAATATTCTTCCCCCTGCTCCCTGGGTAGCGGCGGATGGCGATTACTTACAGGAGGCTGCCGGCAACTTCTGCCGGCAGCCACTCTCTCCATGTTTCTGTAGCGCTTCATTGCTTTCATTTTAGATCTAAAACCCGGACGACCGGACCCCGCTGGAACTGGTCCGCGCCGGTCTGCAGGATGCCCCGAACGGTGACGGTCTGGTCCACAGCTCCGGCCAGGGATTCCTGCAACCAGGTATTGGTCGGATCGGCCAGCAGGACGTAACGCTCCCCGTTGACTGCTAATTCGTAGTGGCGGCCTTCAATCTGGTTGACAGTTAATTGGCCGCTGAGGGTAACCACCGTTTCCAGGATCCCTGCCTGTTCGGCTACGCGGTAAACGAGGGCGGCAGCCTGGGCGCGGGTGGTCGTTTCCCGGGGGCCGAAGGTGGTCGCCGTCAGGCCGCTGACCAGGCCGCGCCGGCTGGCCGTAGCCACGGCCGCCCGGGCCCAGGGGGAGATGGTGGCGGCGTCCTGGAAGGTGCTGTCGGTAACCGTGGGGCTGATACCCAGGGCCCGCAGGAGGATAGCCGTTACCTCTTCCCTGGTGATAGCCGCGTCAGGCCGGAAAGTGCCGTCCTCGTAGCCGCTGAAGAGGCCGTAAGCAGCCGCCGTTTCCACGTCGTTGTAATACCAGGCAGCAGCGGCGACGTCGCTGAAGGTCTGCCTGGTGGTTTTAACGCGCACCACCGGGTTCTCCCAGCGCTGGCCCAGGGTGGTGACCAGCATTTTGGCCATTTCAGCGCGGGTGACGCTGCCCTCTGGTTGGAAGCTGCCGTCGCTGTAGCCGCCGATGATTTCCCGGGCGGCCAGGACGCTGATGGGCCGGGCGGCCCAGTGGCCGGCCGTATCGTTAAATCGCTTCTCGCGGGCCAGCAGGGTGTAGCTGCTGAAACCAGTTAACCAGGCTTCCACCGTACCGCCGGCGCGGTTGAGGCGACCGCCCATGTATTCCCATTCAGATCCGTTCTGCCGGTAGACGCCGATTTGTAAAGGATCACGATTACCCAGCAGTTGGGTTTGGTACTTGAAGCTGGCCAGCACCGGTTTGACCGGCTCCGCACCACCGGTATCGAAGATAAAGACCGGGGCCACAGGCCGGTAGCCGGCTGGAGGTGTGGTAACCGGCGGGGCCTGGGTGGTCTTGATTTGCACCGCTACCGGGAAACTGCCGGGGGCGAAATCCAGGGTCACCTGACCACCAGCGGCCGTCACCCGGCCGCCGGCGGGTGATACGGTATCTCCCGCCGGCCCTGGTTGCGGCAGGGGAGCGCCGACGCCACCGCCAGCAGGGGAGCCCCCGCCACCGGGCGCACCGCCGCCGGGACTACCGCCGCCCGGGGCACCGCCACTGGCCGGGTCGGTAGTTACGCTCAACTCGGAGGACCAGGGGGAAGCCAGGCCGGCGTTGGAGATGGCCTGCACCTGGAAGGTGTAGGTGGTAGCCGCCGCCAGGCCGGTTTTGGTGAAGCTGGTCGTGGCTGTCCGTCCAATCTCGGTGTATTCGCCACTGCCAGTTTTCATCCGCACTACATATTCTTTGATGCCGTCTGCCACCGTAGCGGCATCCCAGGCCAGGCTAATGCTGGTACTGGACTTTACCGTAGAGCGCAGGTTGGCAGGTACGGTGGGCGGCTGGGGGGTAACGGGATTTTTTACCTCAAAGGCTTGCGACTGCTCAAAGATCTTCTGCCCGTCGACGCTTACCAGGTACTGGGCGGTGTAGTTGCCGTCCGGTGTGCCTTTCGGGATCGTCCAGTCCGCCCGCTTGAAGTAGGTCTCGCTGGCGTCGCGGTAAAGGACCTCCCCATCGGCGTCGCGGCGGATGAGAAACACCGGGGAGTTGTGGGACAGGGCCTGCACGCCGTCCCGGCTCACAGCCCGGGACACCAGGCCATTGCCGGAATGCTCGAACCGGAGGGTCACTTTGGCCCGGCGTTCAATGGGTGCCGGCACCCCGTCCTGAAGTGCCCTGGGCGTCGCGGTCGCCTGGGCGCGGTCGTACCAGATGTCTTCATCCCAGGAATCTACTCCCACCAGCAGGTTATCGTGTTGATCGCAGGTTGCGACGGTAACAGCCAAGACCTGACCCGGCTGGTAGGTGTCCTGATTGCCAAAGTCAACCCTGGTGTCAAAGGCGCCGCCAACCCCCCATGTGAGTTCCTGCCCGGTGGTGAGGGTCACCGTGCCCGCTGCGTCAGCGGTCGCCGGCAGCAGGTCGTAGCGCCAGTCGCCCTCGGGGAAGCTGCCCTGGTTATCAAGGGGGTCGTAGCGCAGGAGCATCTGGTAGCTGCCCGGCGTAAAGTAGGTGGGCACTTTAGTAATGTCCGATTCGTCCCACCAGGTCGATTCGTTGATGCCCTGGGGGGTGACGATCAGAACCAGGCTATCTATCGTCTCGTCCGCGGCCAGCATGATGTGGGGCGCGTTGTTAACATCGATCTTCAGGCGGCTTTCGTTCTCCGTGGTGGTCGTGTCATCCACCTGGACATCGTTGAGGGCGCCCATTTCGGTATAGATGGGCTTACCGTCCAAAGAAACCCAGGAGGTGGTCACCAGGTCGTAGCAGCCGTCATCCAGGTAGAGGTTGGCCTGACCGGAAGGCCGGATTTCCACGGTACCATAGAAAGAACCGATTTCCTGGCCCTCGCGGATGATCAGAAGGTCCAGGTTGGCCGAACCACCATTCCACTCGCCACCGTCCCGGGCGAAAAAGCGCAGGCGCGCCGGGCGGGTGGTATCGTTGGCACCCAGGTAAACAGTTTCGGCCACCGTCACCGACCGGGCGTAAACCACGACGTTTTTCGTTACGCCACCGTCCGGGCTACAGGTGCCGGTGAGGACGGCGTAGTAACTTTTAGCCGCGTCCAAATAGACCGCAGCCGAGGTAAAATCGTCCGGCTGGCCGCTAGTATGGCTGCTGGTGGTCGCATCATAAACGGGTTGGAACTGGCCCTGGCTATCGCGCTCATAGAACCGCAAGCGGGTATCCGTGCCACCGGCCCAATCTTCGCCGGCCGGCGCCGTGGCTTTAACATGCAGGGGAAGCCCCTCCTGCGGCCCCGGCGGGTTAGCGCTGATGGCGAAACTATCGCTCCTGGCCGTTACCGTACCACCTCCCGCAGTCCCGAGGGGACCGGCGGGGATGTCGACGGTGAAGAAGTAGCTGCCGGCCGCCAAGCTGGCCCCGAAGGTTCCATTGACGATCAGATGGCTACCAAAGGGGTCCTGACCGGCGAAAGTGATGTTTAACCCCCCGGCCACGGGACCGTTATTAGCGTCGATGAGCTGGGGATTGACCAGATCCACCCCAGCATCATTCTTGCGGATGCGGCCGCAGAAGAAACCGCCGGCATCCTGGAGCCGGGGCAGGAAAAGGAAACTGCCGCCAGGGGTGTACTCGTTATCAGGATCAGGGAAAGCTACCCCGGTAAGGCCTTGGGTAAGGCCTTGCCCCAGGGTTAATGTGGTGGTTTGCGCAGTTACCTGCCAGGGATCTCCCCTTTCAAAGGTATACTCCCAGGTATCCGTACCTTCAGTGAGGATGACCTCAAAATTAGCCTGGTATGCTTCTGGAGTGATATAGAGGTTACGTCCGTTAAGATCGAAGGTATACTGCTCGACATCCCTTTCGCTGGGTACCACCAGGTACATGGCGCTGGCGGGCTCGATGCTTCCTGCCAGTTTGGCAACGGTACTGCCCGCGCTATGGGCGACAGTCACCGTCATGGGAGTCGTAGCCGTGAAGGTCAACGGAAGATTATCCCCTGCTGCCTGCACCGCGCCGGTCTGGAGATAGTAACCCGCCTGGCTGTCCTCACCAGCCAGGATGAAATTATAGCCTCCTGGATCCACCCAGAAAGCCGCCGGGCCGTCTGACGCCTGCCAGGCTGCACCCAGGGCGGTAAGGGGCTGGTCGCCCGTCAACATCCCCTGGGGCTGCACCAGGATGCGCCCCGAGCTAAGGTTGATCGGGCTCTCCCCTACCTTAACCGCCGGGTCAATCTTAACCGACCCGCCACCGTCGATTACCTGGCGGCCGTGGTCGCTGGCCTTCGCTGTATCAAAGATGCGATGATAGAAGAACCAGCTTGATTGACCTTCAGTAGCGCCACTGCCATAGACCATCCCGTTCACGGTCACCAGGTACTCGTGGCCGTCCGGAACCGTGGTGCTGGGCAGACGGAGGTCGCCCTGGAGGTCGGTGACCCCGTTGAACACCTCATTATAATTGACACCAGCGCCAGTGCGTTCAATTGCAAACACATATACTTCGGCGCTGCCCGCCGGCGATGCTCCCTGGCCGGCATCCGGGGCCAGGACGTGCAGGGCCAGGCCGGTCTTGATCTCTTGGATGATCTGCACCGTCACGCTGGCCTGCCCCAGGGTATTGCCGGTGGTGTCTTTCGCCACGGCGTACAGGGTGTGCTGGCCTCCGGCTACCGCCGGGTTGTCGGCGGCCGGCGTCCAGTCGAAGGAGTAGGTACCGTAGACAGTCTGCGTTAAAGTTTTAATGAGAGTTCCGGTGATAGCAGAATCCAGGTAAAAATCCACCGCCACGGTTTTACCTGGGTCGGATACCGTCGCCGTAATGGTAGTCGTGCCGACGATGTTCACCCCCGGCGCCGGGCTGGTGATGGTGACGCTGAAGCCCTGTTGAGGGACCCCGTTCCCCAGGGCCTTATTCATCGCCGCCGCGGCGTTGACCAGACCGTAGCCGAAGGTGTCATCGCGACCGGGAGCACCCAGGTCGACCGCGGTGTCCTCCAACAGCGCCTGCACCCCGCCGGCGGTCAGCCCGGCGTCGGCCGCCAGCAGCAGCCCGGCCAGGCCGGCGACAAAGGGCGCCGCCATGGAGGTGCCGTCAAGTTCTGTATAGCCATCCGGATTGCCATCTTCGGTATCCAGCTCCATTGGATAGGTGCTCAAGATATCCACGCCGGGAGCAGCCAGGTCAATCCCGGGCCCATAGTTGCTGAAAGAAGCAATCCCACCATTACTCTTGCTGGCCGCCACCGCCAATACCCCGGGCAGGGAAGCCGGGTAGACCTTATCCACCGGTCCTTCCTCATTCCCGGCTGCGGCCACCACCAGCACACCCCGATCCAGGGCGTACTGCACTGCTTCATCCAGGGTCTGGCTGTAGTAGTTGGTGCCCAGGGAAAGGTTGATGACCATAGCGCCGTGGTCTGCGGCCCAGTGAATGCCCCGGGCGACGTCGAAGACGGAGCCGCTGCCCTGGCTATCCAGGGCTCTGACCGGCAGGACTTGCACGTTGGCCGGCCCGGCCACCCCGGCGATGCCGGTGCTGTTATCGTATGCCGCCGCAATGATACCGGCAACGTTGGTGCCGTGGCCGTTGTCGTCGTCCCAGGCCTGCCCGTCGCTGATATCGGTAATAGCGTTATACCCCGGGGCCAGCCGCCCGGCCAGATCAAGGTGATCCTTATCCACGCCGGTATCGACCACGCCGACCATCGCCTGGCGCTTACTTCCCCCGGCCGCAGTTAGGGCAGCCCAGGCCGGTGCGGCAGCGATACCGTAGGTATTGCCCACGACAGATGGGTCTTCCAAACCCCACTGCTCTCCATAAAGAGGATCCGGCGTCTGAAAGGCCTTAACAGGGTAGTTGGGTTCGGCGTAGAGGACGTCGGGCCGCGCCCGCAGGTCCTTCAGGGCCTGCTCCAGGTCCAGGCCGGCGTCCAGCTCCACCAGATCCATACTGGCAGCGCCATGACCCACAGCAGCCCGGGTCAGGGTGCGGCCCATTCCCAGCGCCGCCTGGCCGGAAGTAACACCCTCCCGGTAGCGGACGATAATCCGTGGCCCGCCGCCTTTACCAGCCGCGGGTAGTGCAGGGACCGCATAGACCTCCCCGGCCACGGCAGCATCCCCTGCTACCACCAGGCCTGCGACGTCCCCGGGCGCCACCGCCGGGCCCTGATCGTCCCCACTCATCACCGCGCCCGGCGCCGCCAGGCCCGGCGGCCCGGCCAGGGTCAGCAGCAAAAACATTAAAACCAGCCAGCTCAACAAACAAAACTTCTTCCGGCGCACCTCTCCCATCCCCCTCGCGGAAATTCCGGCCGGCTTACCTGCCAGCCTGCTCCAGTATAGCAGGGGGCAATTACTTTTTTCTTACAGGAAACTTACAAAAAAACCTTGTTAAGGGTTTATAAGGCAGGCCTGCTATAGATCTATAAATTCGGCATTATTTCATGGTATAATGTTACCAGGCATTTCTTACCAGACGCATACGCCAGGTTGAAGGGGACTATGACCAGCAAGCGGCTTAGTGGCTGAAAGCCCGGTTTAACCAGGAAAGGAGGGGTTACCTGTGAGCCTGGCATGGGAAGAAGCAGCGGCTACGGGGGGGCTGACCTACGAGGATTATCTCCTTTTCCCCGAGGACGGACGCAGGCATGACTTAATCGGGGGGGA
>JASUSX010000026.1 GCA_030445875.1 Clostridia bacterium | reverse complement strand
AACTACTGAAGGGTATTATCCGCGACTTACATGCCGGGAAGGACTTTGAAGAACTGAAACAACGCCTGGCGCGGCTGGTACGCAATGTCAGCCCCGGGGAGATCGCTACCCTGGAAAGCCGGCTTATTGCCGAAGGGATGCCGGAAGAGGAAATTAAGCGCCTGTGCAGCGTCCACGCTGCCCTTTTCCAGGAATCCCTGGCGGAACAAAGGAAAACTGCCACCCCGCCCGGCCACCCGGTGCATACCTTCCGCCTGGAGAATGACGCCATCCGCCAGGTAGTGGGATCTATCAGGCAGCTCCTGGCACGGGCAGGCGCTCCTGGTGCCCCGGGGCAGGAAACGCCCCCGCCGATCAAGGAGGACCTTAAACGGGAGCTAGCGCGCCTGGCGGAGATAAACAGGCACTATCTGCGTAAAGAACACCAGCTTTTCCCGTTACTGGAACAGCGGGGTGTGGTCGGCCCGCCCAAGGTGATGTGGCAGGTCCACGATGACATCCGCGCCTTGCTGAAGCAAGTGACCAGGGCCGTGGAGGAGGGCGATCTAGCGGCAGCCCGCAGCCAGGGGGAACAATTGCTCACGGCCATCGAAGAAATGATCGATAAGGAGGAAAACATCCTCTTCCCAATGGCCCAGGAGAAACTTACGCAAGCTGACTGGGCCAGGGTGCGCGCCGGCGAAGAGGAAATCGGCTATACCCTCGTTTCCCCCGGCCAGGAGTGGCAACCGGAAGTCAAGGAGGCGGGTGCTCCCGGAGTCAGGGAGGAAGGTCTTACCGGGGCCGCAATCAAACTATCCACCGGTAGCCTGACACCGGAACAGGTAAACCTGCTCCTTACCCACCTGCCCGTGGATATCACCTTTGTCGATGAAAACGATTATGTCCGTTATTATTCCGCGGGCAAACACCGCATCTTTACCCGCAGCCCGGGCATTATCGGCCGCAAGGTACAGAACTGCCATCCTCCGGCCAGCGTTCATGTAGTCGAAAAGATCGTGGCCGAGTTCAAGGATGGCTCCAAAGATACGGCGGAATTCTGGCTAACCATGAATGGCCGCTTTATCCATATCCGCTATTTTGCCGTCCGCGACGCCCAGGGCCGTTACCGGGGCGTGGTGGAAGTCACCCAGGATGTAACTGATATCCGTGCCCTGGAAGGCGAGAAGCGCCTTCTGGATTGGTAGGCTGAGCTCCAAGTTTGCTAGCTTAAGTATCCGGAGCATGGAGCCTGTGCCCGCCAGCCCGGAGCAAATTGCTTGCCATATCTGTCCAGGAGGAGAAAGCTCTGGCTTAGCCAGAGCTTTCTCCTTGGCCGGGCATAATAGAGTCGGTGCCAGGGGTCGCGGTTTGCACCGGAGGCGTGAACCCAGCTTTAAGCACCTGGGCCAGCATACGACCGGTAAACTGTTGGAATTCCGGGGTGCGGAAGAGATTCCATATCAGCTGTAAGGAAGAAGCGGGTAGTTGCATAGAGGCGGCACCGGCCTCGGGGCTGGCGGGGGACAGGCCCAGTTCCTTTTCCAGGGTGCCTTTAGCTACATTGACAATGTTATTAGTGGTTTCAATGCCCGTATCGGCATACAGGAGAAAGGTGCGGATTTTTTCGATCCAGCCCCGGAGCTCACCCAGGATATGGTTAACACTGCCGTTAATAACAGCTTCCCGGATAAGGGCCTGGCTGTGGGCGGCCAGGGTCAGGGGCTGCCCCTGGCCCGGGAACTGCGATTGGCCCGGGGACGAACCCTGGCCCGGGGGGTTGGCCCCTGCGGCGGCGGGGCCACCAACAGCCAGCAAACCGGGGTCCGGGTTATTCTCCTGCCCAGGAGCCGTGGCGTCGGCTATCCCTGGGTCCGGGGAGCCTTTTTCCAGGCTGGCCAGGGCGACGGCTACTTCTTCTAACCGGGGGGCCTGCAGGCGGGGCGACGGTTTTTCTGGGTCCCTGTAGATCACCTTGTTCACCTCACATATTCTCTACCTCCTGCATTATATGCAGGCCGGGCCTAGCAGGTTTTTCATTTCCTGGGGCGAATATAGTATTGTTTAGGAGTGTGAAGATCTTGGCGGATTTTATGGCTTTACTTAACAGGCCCCAGCAGGAGGCCGTCAGCCACCGGGGTACGCCCCTCCTGGTGCTGGCCGGCGCCGGGAGCGGTAAAACCAGGGTGTTGACCTACCGGGTAGCCTCCTTGATCCAGGAAGGGGTGGCACCGGAAAACCTCCTGGCCGTGACCTTTACCAATAAAGCGGCCGGGGAGATGCAGGAGCGCCTGGAAAGCCTGGTGGGCAAAGCGGCCCGGGGCCTGTGGGTCAGCACTTTCCACGCGGCCTGTGTGCGCATTTTAAGGCGGGATGCCCACCTGCTTGGCTACCGGCCCAGCTTCACCATTTACGATACCGACGACCAGCAGGCGGTCCTGAAGGAAGTTTTAAAGGAATTAAACCTGGATGAGAAGAAGTTTCCGCCCCGCTCCCTGGCCTATGGGATCAGCAAGGCGAAAAACTCCCTGCAGACCCCCGAACAAGTCTTAAGCTGGAGCGCTACAGTAAAAGAGCAGAAGCAGGGCGAGGTCTACCGTCACTACCAGGAGAAACTGCGGGCCGCTAACGCCCTGGATTTTGACGACCTCATTATGCTGACGGTAATCCTCTGGCAGCAGAACCCCTTGCTGTTACGCTATTACCAGCAGCGCTGGCAGCACATCCTGGTGGACGAGTATCAGGACACCAACCATGCCCAGTATGTCCTGGTGCGCCTGTTGGCCGGCAAAGGAGACAACCTGTGCGTGGTCGGCGACCCGGACCAGGGCATTTATGGCTGGCGCGGCGCCGACATCGGCAATATCCTGGCCTTTGAGGAGGATTTTCCTAATGCCCGGGTAATCCTTTTAGAAGAGAATTATCGCTCCACCCAGCCCATCCTCAAAGCGGCCAATGCGGTAATCCAGCATAATGCCGGCCGCAAGGAAAAACGCCTCTGGACGCGGCGGCAGGAAGGGGAACTGTTGCACCTTTACCGCGCCGGCGATGAACGTGATGAGGGCAACTTTGTGGCTGCGGAGATTTACCGCCGCCACAGCCAGGAACAGCGACCCTTCAGCGATTTTGCCGTTCTCTACCGGACCCACGCCCAGTCACGGGCCCTGGAGGAAGCCTTCCTCCACGCTGGTGTTCCCTATGAGATCGTCGGCAGCCTGAAATTCTACCAGCGTAAAGAGATCAAGGACCTCCTGGCTTACCTGCGGGTGATCGCCAACCCCGACGATGCCACCAGCCTCCTGCGGATTATCAATGTACCCCGCCGGGGCGTAGGCGAGGCCTCCCTGGCGCGCCTGGAGGCCTTCGCCGCCAGTCGGGGCCTTAGCCTGTACGGCGCCCTGCAGCAGGTGCAAGGCATCCCCGGTCTTCCCGCTAAAGGCCGGCAGTCCCTGGAAGAAATGGTCATCCTGCTGGATAGCCTGCGCCAGCAGCAGGAAAACCTATCGTTAACGGCTATGGTAACCGCTATTCTCCAGGAGACTGGTTATCAGGCGGAACTGGAAGCCGAAAAAACCCCCGAGGCCCAGGCCAGGTTGGAGAACCTGAAGGAGTTTTTGACTGTCACCAGGAATTATGACCAGAGTAGTGAGAAACCCGAACTGGTCGATTTCCTGGCCCAGGTGGCCCTGGTGGCAGAAAGTGACACTTATAGCGGCGGTAACGCGGTGGCCCTGATGACTATGCATACGGCCAAGGGGCTGGAGTTCCCGGTGGTCTTCCTGGTGGGTTTGGAGGAAGGGGTCTTTCCCCATTTCCGTTCCCTGGAAGACCCGGAGGAAATGGAAGAAGAACGCCGCCTCTGCTACGTGGGTATGACCAGGGCCAAGGAGGTCCTTTACCTCACCCATGCCTGGACCCGCAGCCTTTATGGCAATACTATGAGTAATCCCCCCTCCCGTTTCCTGGAGGAGATACCAGCCAGTTTAATCACGTCCGAGGGGCAGGCTGGGGAAGGGAAAGCTAGCCCGGTTAGAGCTACTGTACCGGGCGCAGCCGATATGGCCGCTATGGCCAGTAGGGAGAGGAGAGGGGTCCACCAGCAGACGCGGCCTGCTACTGGAGCGGCAAGGGGGATCCAGGCCAGCTGGCAGCTGGGGGACAAAGTCCAGCACAATGCCTTCGGCCTGGGGGTTGTTGTCAAGATTAGCGGTGAAGGCGAGGATACCGTCATCAGCGTGGCCTTTCCCGATAAAGGCATCAAGCAGCTTATGGTGCGGTACGCGCCGGTAAGGAAGGTGTAAAAGCGCATGGATCTGCCCACGGCCCGGCAGCGGGTAGACGAGCTGCGGCGCCAGATTGAGGAACATAACTACCGCTACTACGTCCTGGACCAGCCAGTCATCAGCGACCGGGAGTACGACGCTCTGATGCAGGAACTGCTAGCCCTGGAAGAGGCCTACCCGGAGCTGGTGACCCCCGACTCCCCCACCCGGCGGGTGGGCGGCGCGCCGCGGGAGGAATTTAACCCTGTCCAGCATCCCCAGGTGTTGCTCAGCCTGAACGACGCCTTTAATGAAGGCGATTTGTTGGACTTTGACCGCCGGGTACGGGAGATCACCGGCGGCCAGCCCGCCTACCTGATCGAGCCCAAGATCGACGGCCTGGCGGTGGCCCTGACCTACAGCGACGGCGTTTTCAGCCTGGGGGCCACCCGTGGCGACGGCCAGGTGGGGGAAGAGGTAACAGCTAATCTCAAAACCATCCCCGTCCTGCCCCTGCGCCTGCGGCAGTCTATCCCCCACCTGGTGGTCCGGGGGGAGGTCTACATGCCCAAAACCGCCTTTGCCCGCCTTAACGCCAGCCGGGAAGAGGCCGGCGAACCCCTCTTTGCCAACCCGCGCAATGCCGCCGCCGGTTCTTTACGCCAGCTGGACCCGCGGGTAACGGCCGGCCGCAGCTTGAGCCTTTTCGTCTACCAGGTGATCAGCGTCACCGGGGCGGCGGTCACCACCCAGGCCGGTGCCCTGGATTTCCTGGCTGAACTGGGTTTTCCCGTTAACCCCTACCGAATTCTGGCCCCTGATATCCAGGCCGTGCTGGCCGAGGTGCAGGACTGGACCCCCGCGCGGCGGGCAGCCCTGCCCTATGAGATTGACGGCCTGGTCATCAAGGTCAACGACCTGGCCCTCTACCCCGTCCTGGGGGCGACGGCCAAAGCGCCCCGCTGGGCTATGGCCTACAAATTCCCGGCCGAGCAGGCGACTACCCGGGTGGAAGGGGTCATCCTGCGGGTTGGGCGAACCGGGGTGCTGACCCCCACGGCGATGCTCACGCCCGTGCGCCTGGCCGGAACAACCGTCAGCCGGGCTACTTTACATAATGAAGATTACATCCGGGAAAAGGATATCCGCATCGGCGATACGGTGGTCATCCAGAAGGCGGGCGACATCATCCCTGAGGTAGTGGAGGTGCTGCCGGAGCGGCGCACCGGGACGGAGGAGGCCTTTACCATGCCGGCGGCGTGTCCGGCCTGCGGCGCGGCGGTGGTGCGGCCCCCCGGGGAAGCGGCCCACCGCTGCACGGGGGGTCTGGCCTGCCCGGCCCAGGTGCTGGAAGGTATTATCCACTTCGCCTCGCGGGGGGCCATGGACATCCAGGGCCTGGGGCCGGCTATCGTCGCCCAGCTCCTGGAGGCGGGCCTGATCCACGATGCCGCCGATCTCTACTACTTAAAGAAAGAAGACCTGGTCAAGCTGGAGCGTTTCGCCGAGCAGTCGGCCAGCAACCTGCTGGCGGCCATTGCCGCCAGTAAGGAGCAGCCCCTGGAGCGCCTGCTCTTTGCCCTGGGTATCAGCCATGTGGGCGAGCGGGCGGCGCGGGTCCTGGCCGGCCACTTCCGCACCCTGGACCGCCTGGCCGGGGCTGCGGTGGAAGAGCTAACCGCTCTGCCCGACATCGGCCCCCGCATTGCTGAGAGCATCCGGGAATTTTTCGCCGAGCCCCGCAACCTGGCCGTGCTGGAGAAGTTGAAAAAGGCCGGGGTGCGGATGGAGGCTGAAGCCCCGGGTGCGGAAGCCCCGGATAAGCCGGCCGGCCCCTTGGCCGGCAAGACCTTGGTCCTCACCGGCACCCTGCCCGGTATGACCCGCCAGGAGGCGGAAGAAGTCATTACCCGGGCCGGGGGCAAAGTGAGCGGCAGCGTCAGCAAAAAGACCGACTACGTCGTCGCCGGCGAGAAGCCGGGCTCCAAGTACGACCGCGCCCGGGAACTGGGGGTGCCGGTGATTGATGTAAGTGGTTTGCGTAAGCTAATTGAAAATAAGCTGGATTGATATTACCTGGCAATGTATAATATAATGTATGTATAAAGGGGGCGACAAAACATGGAAAGAATGATTCGTAAGCAGCTATATCTAAGTTATGATCAAAACTTTATTCTTAAAGAGACCGCCAGGGAAATGGGGATAACGGAAGCGGAATTAGTCCGCCGGGCTATTGATAGGCATATCGATACTTTTAAGTGGCAAAAAAAAGACACTAAAGCCTGGATTGAGGAAAGAAAGTTTATCCAACAATGGATTAAACAAGGGCCAGTTAAGGGCAAACGCACCTGGAAGCGTGAAGACCTGTATGAGCGCTAAAATATTTGTTGATACCAATGTAATGGTCTATGCCTATGATCGTTCCGAACCAGAAAAACAAGATCAAGCCTTACGGGTCCTTGAGTTTTTAGCAAAGAGAAAGATTGGTGCCATAAGTGCCCAGGTGCTAGCCGAATTTTTTGTGACCGTCACCCGTAAAATACAGCAACCCCTAACAGTAGAATTGGCCTATCAACGGGTCCAGAATTACCTTGCTTCCTGGACGGTTCTTGATTTGACAGGCTTAATTATTATTGAAGCAGCCCGGGGTGTCCGCGAATTTCAGTTATCTTATTGGGACGCCCAAATTTGGGCGACGGCCCGCCTAAACCAAATTAGTATTGTTTTGAGTGAAGACTTTAATTCAGGTTCTACTTTGGAGGGCGTTTCTTTTGTTAATCCGTTTAATGATGCCTTTAGCCTGGAATCTTGGGTCTAAATGTCCACTACTGTGCCGCTAAACGTTGCCGTTACCCAGCCCTTCTGCTATAATTAGGCAGAAAGTACGCCGGAAAAGGTGGTTTAAAGTTATGCCCATCACCACAGCTGAAGTCGAGCATGTAGCCCTGCTGGCGCGCCTGAAACTCTCCCCGGGGGAAAAGGCGGCCTATACGGAACAGTTAAACGCCATCCTCGAATACATGGATAAATTGAACGCCCTGGATACCAGGGACGTGGAGCCCACCGCCCACGTCTTGCCCCTGCACAATGTTTTCCGCGATGATGTCGCCCGGCCGGGTCTACCCCGGGACAGGGCCCTCGCCGGAGCGCCCGAAGCCAGCGAAGGGCAGTTTAAGGTACCGCGGGTAGTTTAGATCGGGAGGCTTATAAACAAATGGATTTACATTACTTAACCGCCCACGAATTGGGCGGGCTTTTACAGCACCGCGAGGTCAGCGCGGTGGAGGCTACCGAGGCCCTCATTGATCGGATAGAAGCCCTGGACGGCCGGGTGCAGGCCTACCTCACCCGCACGGCCGAGCAGGCCCTGGAGCAAGCCCGGGCCGTGGACGCCGCCCGTGCCCGGGGCGAGGAACCGGGACCCCTGGCCGGAGTGCCCATGGCCCTCAAAGATAACCTCTGTACAGAGGGGGTACGGACCACCTGCGCTTCCCGCATCCTGGGTGACTGGGTGCCGCCCTATGATGCTGCCGTGGTCCGGCGCCTGAAGGCGGCCGGGGCGGTGATCCTGGGTAAGCTCAATATGGACGAGTTCGCCATGGGGTCCTCCACGGAGAACTCCGGCTTTTTCCCCACCCGTAACCCCTGGGACCTGGAGCGGGTGCCCGGCGGGTCCAGCGGCGGTTCGGTGGCGGCCGTAGCCGCCGGGGAAGCCGTTTACGCCCTGGGTTCCGATACCGGCGGCTCCATCCGCCAGCCAGCCTCCTTCTGCGGCGTGGTAGGGCTGAAGCCCACCTATGGCCGGGTGTCGCGCTACGGCCTGGTGGCCTTCGCCTCGTCCCTGGACCAGATCGGCCCTATTACCCGCGATGTCACCGACTGCGCCCTGGTCCTGGGGGCCATCGCCGGCCACGACCCCTTTGATTCCACCGCGGCCGACCTGCCGGTGCCCGATTACCGGGCGGCCTTAAAGCCGGGGATCAAGGGCTTAAAGGTCGGGGTGCCGCGGGAGTATTTCGGCGCCGGCATGGAGCCGGAGGTGGAAGCTGTTATCCGCCGCGCCATCGCCAAACTGGAAGAGCTGGGGGCGATTTGCGAGGAAACCTCCCTGCCCCACACGGAATACGCCCTGCCGGCCTACTACCTGGTGGCCCCGGCGGAGGCTTCCTCCAACCTGGCCCGTTACGACGGCGTGGGCTTTGGCCTGCGGGTGCCGGGGCGGGATATTATCGAAATGTACATGAATACCAGGAGCCAGGGCTTTGGCCCGGAGGTCAAGCGGCGCATTATGCTGGGGACCTACGCCTTGAGCTCCGGCTATTACGACGCCTACTACTTGAAGGCCCTGCAAGTGCGCACCCTTATCCGCCGGGACTTTGAAACCGCTTTTACTAAATACGACCTCCTGGCAACGCCCACCTCACCCACGGTGGCCTTCCGCCTGGGGGAAAGGGCGGGGGACCCCCTGGCCATGTATCTTTCCGACCTGTGTACTATTCCCATTAACATGGCCGGGTTGCCGGCCCTATCCCTGCCCTGTGGTTTCAGCCAGGGCTTGCCGGTGGGCTTGCAGCTCATTGGCAAAGCCTTTGATGAAGTGACCCTCCTGCAAGCGGCATATACCTTCGAACAGAGTACTACCTATCACCGGCGGCGGCCGGAGCTGGGGGTGGCCTGAAGTGGAATACGAAGCAGTAATCGGCCTGGAAGTCCATACGGAGCTGAAGACCAACTCCAAGGCGTTTTGCGGCTGTACCACCGCTTTCGGTGGCGAACCCAACACCCATGTCTGCCCCGTCTGCCTGGGCCTGCCCGGGGTATTGCCGGTGATCAACCGCCGGGTGGTGGAGTTCGGCCTGAAGACAGCCCTGGCCTTGAACTGCCAGGTGGAGCCTTTCTGTAAATTCGACCGCAAGAACTACTATTACCCCGACTTGCCCAAGAACTACCAGATATCCCAGTACGACCTGCCCCTGGCCCGCAAAGGGTATTTAACCATTACCGTCGACGGCCAGGAGCGGGTCATCGGCATCACCCGGGTGCACATGGAAGAAGACGCCGGCAAGCTTATCCACGTCGACGGGCCCGATGGCGGCTATTCCCTGGTGGACTACAACCGTACCGGCGTGCCCCTGCTGGAGATCGTCTCCGAGCCCGATTTGCGTACCCCGGCCGAAGCCCGGGCCTATATGGAGAAACTTAAGACCATCCTCCAGTACCTGGACGTTTCGGACTGCAAGATGGAGGAAGGTTCGTTGCGCTGCGACGCTAACGTATCGGTACGGCCGCGGGGGAGCCAGGTCCTGGGCACCAAGACGGAAGTGAAGAATATGAACTCCTTCCGCGCCCTGCAACGCGCCCTGGAATACGAGATTGAGCGCCAAATCGCCGTCCTGGAAGGGGGCGGCCAGGTGCAACAGGCTACCATGGCCTGGGACGAGGCCCGCGGCGTCACTTATATCATGCGGACCAAGGAAGAGGCCCAGGACTACCGTTACTTCCCGGAGCCGGACCTGGTGCCCCTGGAAATCGATGGGGACTGGATCGAGCAGGTGCGCGCCGGCCTCCCCGAACTCCCTGACGCCCGCTGCCACCGCCTGATAAATGACTACGGCCTGCCGGCCTACGACGCCGGGGTCATCACCAGCTCCCGGGCTCTCGCCGACTACTTTGACCGGGTGGTAAGCCTTTACCCTGACGCCAAGGTGGTCAGCAACTGGATCATGGGGGACTTCTTGCGCCTCCTGAACGCCGCCGGCCTGGAGCCCGGTTCCTCCCCCGTGCCGCCGGAAGAGATGGCCGCCCTGCTGCAGTTACAAAAGGAAGGTACCATCAGCGGCAAGATCGCCAAACAGGTTCTGGAGGAGATGTTTGCCACCGGTAAAGGGGCGCGCCTGGTAGTGGAGGAGAAGGGCCTGGTGCAGATCAGCGACGCCGGCGCCCTGGCCCGGATCGTAGAAGAAGTCCTGGCTGCCAACCCGGGCGTGGTGGAGGATTACCGCAACGGCAAAGATAAGGCCCTGGGCTTCCTGGTGGGCCAGGTCATGAAGGCTACTAAAGGTAAGGCCAACCCCGGCCTGGTGAACCAGTTGCTGAAGGAACGGTTATAGGGGGATGTATTTACACCAGTGGGAGGGGGATAGAGTAAATGGAAGATAACCAGTTCGGGGTCGTTCTGGAAGAAATCAGGGATATGTTTCGTGTTCTGGCTGATGGCCATGAGGTTCTGAAGGAACGGCTGGATTGTTTTGAAAGCGAACTGAAGGAGCGCCTGGTAAGGATAGAAACACGCCTTGACAAATTGGATTGGCGCCAGGGGATAGTGGAAGATGCCCTGCGTAAGTTGGTCCGGCAACTGGCTACCTCGGAGAATGAATTCGAGGGGCGTCTGAACGACCACGAAGATCGTCTGGTACGCCTGGAAACCTTGACGGGTATCAGGTAGACGCCGGGGTAGAGAAGAGGTGGAGTTTTTGTTTGCCGGAGTACTCTTTGACTTTGACGGCACCCTGGTGGATACTACCGCCCTGGTGCTCAAATCATTCCAGCATACCCTGGCGCCTTACCTGGGCCGGGTGGTAGAGCCGGAAGAGGTTTACCCCTATTTCGGCATTACTCTGCGAGATGGCCTGGCGGCCTTTGTTCCCGACCGGACCGAGCTGGTAGAAGAAATGCTCCCCCGTTACCGCCGCTTCAGCGAGGAATACTTTGATGACCTGGTGCGGCCCTGCCCGGGGGTACGGGAAGGGCTGGAGCAGCTTCGGGCCGCAGGTATCAAGCTGGGGATAGTCACCTCCCGGGTGCGGGATACCACCCTCTATGGCTTGCACCTCTTTGACCTGACAGGTTTCTTTCAAGCGGTGGTCACTATGGAAGACGTCCAGAGCCACAAACCGGGGCCGGAGCCTGTCCGGCATGGCGTGAAATTATTGCAGCTTACCCCGCCAGAAGTCACTATGATCGGCGACAGTCCCCATGACATCCTGGCGGCGAAAGCAGCCGGGGTGACCAGCGTGGCGGCGGGCTGGAGCAAGGTGCCCCGGGAGCGCCTCTTATCCGCCCGGCCGGATGTAATTGTTAATACTATGGCCGAATTTACCCGTTTTTGCCTGGACGGGCAGGGCGGGATAGAGGGTAGGAGGCAATAGCCATGGAAAAGCTAGAATTTTTCCGCCATCTGTTGACAGCCCTGGACGGGCAGCAGCCGGCGGTCGCCGTGACGGTGATTAAAACGGCACCAGAGGTACCGGGGGTTGTCCCTGGCAACCGCTACCTCTGGACCCTCCAGGGGCCTTACGGCAGCCCGGGAGCAGACAACCTGGACGCCGCGGTCGCCGGGCTGGCGCGGGAGGTTTTAGTTAGCCGCCGGCCCCGCCTGGCTACCCTGGAAACAGCGGCCGGCAGGGTTACCCTTTTTCTGGAACCGGTGCTCCCGGAACCAGAGGTTATCGTCCTGGGCGGCGGCCATGTCGGCCAGCAGGTGGCGGCAGTAGCTAAACTAGCTGGCTACCGAGTGACCGCAATCGACGACCGCCCCGACTTTGCCAGCCGGGCCCTCTTTCCGCTGGCCGACAGGTTGATCTGCAATGATTTTACCGTTGCCTTGCAGGAGATAGCAATTACGCCGGCCACCTATATTGTCATCGTGACCCGCGGCCACCGCTACGACTATGATTGCCTGCGGGCGGTCATTGAAAAGCCGGCGGCCTATATCGGGATGATCGGCAGCCGGCGGCGGATAAAGGGGGTCAAGGAGCGCCTGCTGGCCGACGGGGTGCCGGAAGCAGTTCTGGCCAGGGTCCATGCCCCCATCGGCCTGGATATTGGGGCGGAAACACCGGCGGAGATTGCTATTAGCATCCTGGCGGAGATCATCCGCGTTTACCGGCAGGGGGCCTGAGGTTTGTCCATGTACTTCCGGACCGTGGGGATAAAAAGAAGGAAAAAGGGTTAATTATGTTGAAAATATTACTGGTGACTTAAATAAACCTGAAGGGGGCGCGTCAGGATTGGACCGGGAACTGATTGCCGGGGCGATAAAAATGATGGAACAGGGGGAACCCTGCGCCCTGGCCACCATAGTCCAGGTTAAGGGTTCAGCGCCCCGGGAGGCCGGTACCCAGATGCTCGTAGCTGCGGGCGGCCGGACCCTGGGGACCATCGGCGGGGGATGCGCCGAGGCAGCAATCCGCCAGCGCGCCTTGCTGGTGCTGGAAAAGGGGCAGCCGGAAGTCTACCACCTGGATTTAACTGCCGATACAGCAGCAGAAGAGGGTATGGTCTGTGGTGGGATTATGGACGTTTTCATAGAACCACTGGGAGGGCAAAAGGAATAGTGCTGGGGAAAAAAATACGCCGGCTACGCCGGGAGCGGGGCATGAGCCTCAAGGATGTAGCGGAAAAAACGGGCCTGACGTCGAGTTTTTTGAGCCAGGTGGAACGGGACCTGGCCGACCCGTCTATTACCTCCCTGCGTAAGATCGCCGAGGCCCTGGACATCCCCATTTTTTACTTCCTTTTGAACCACGATGAACACAGCCCGGTGGTTCGCAAAGACCAGCGCAAGGTCCTGCGTTTCCCCCAATCCCACCTGACCTATGAGCTTTTGTCACCGGATCTCAACCGGAAGATGGAAGTAATGATGGCCCGTCTGGAACCGGGAGCGGCGAGCTGCGAAGAGCCCCTGGCCCATCCGGGGGAGGAATGTATTGTCGTCCTCCAGGGGGTTATGGAGATCGACATCGGCGGGGA
>JASUSX010000025.1 GCA_030445875.1 Clostridia bacterium | reverse complement strand
AAAATGCCGTTCCGCTAGGAACGGCCAGAGTTTAGCCCCCGGCGTGTAACCGGCGGCGTGGGAGAGGAGAAACCGGAGGAAGAGCTCATGGGGGAGGGTTAATAAAATAACCCTAAGCTCTTCATGGTAAATCTGGTTAACAGACTTACCGGTAAGTATTATGAACGCTCTGGGGGAAAGTTATACCTATCCCGGAAAAATTTTTTGTTAAAAGGCGTCGAATGGTTGTAAGCCGGGCTTTCATGCTATAATAGCTGCAGCGAGGTTTTGTTATGTTAAGAATAATTGCCGGCCAGGCCCGCGGCCGCAGGTTGCGTACCCCCAGGGGCCAGACCACCCGCCCCACCAGCGACCGGGTACGGGAGGCCCTTTTTAACATCCTGGGGCTACGGGTGGTAGACAGCCTGTGCCTGGATCTCTTTGCCGGCTCCGGGGCGGTGGGATTGGAGGCCTTGAGCAGGGGGGCCAGGGAGGTCTTTTTTGTGGAGTCTAACCGCCAGGCCCTGGCGGTCCTCAAGGCCAACCTGCTCACAACCGGATTTGCTGCCAGGGGGCATATTGTTGCTGCCGACGTCCGCAGGGCCCTGGGTGATTTGGCCGGCCGCGGCCTGGCCTTTGATCTAATCTTTATTGATCCTCCTTACCGGCAGGGATGGGGTGAGGTCGTCTTACCAGCGGTGGCGCCTTTACTGGCCCCCGCGGGCCTGGCCATCCTGGAAACAGCGACCTCTGAGGTAGGGCCGAAAAAAGCCGATATGGTCTTTAAGGGTAGACGGGTATACGGTGATACAGCCTTAAATTTCTACCAAAGGGCAGGTGGGCTGGCTGATGGAGTTTATGACCCTGATCGAAGAGATGGAAAGGATGATTGAGAAGAGTCCCCACATTCCCCTGTCGGGAAAGGTGTTCCTGGATGGTGACCTGTTCCTGGACTACCTGGATCGCCTGCGGACGGCACTCCCCGAAGAGGTGCGCCAGGCCCAGTGGATACGCCAGGAGAAAGAGCGCTTGCTGGAAGAAGCCCGCTTGAAGGCCCAGGATATCCTGGCTGAAGCCGAAAAGCGTACGGAGATAATGGCCCAGGAGAACGAGCTGGTCCGTAAAGCGAGGGCCCAGGCCAACGAAATCATAGCCCGGGCCCAGCGCCTGGCAGAGGAAGTAAAGGCGGGGGCCCTGGGTTACGCCGATGGCCTGCTGGGACAACTGGAGACGAACCTCAACCAGGCCCTGGCCCAGGTGCGCCAGGGCCGCCAGGAGCTCCAGGGTTACCCGTCCGGAGGCCCGGAGGGCCAGGTAGCCGCGACGGCAGTGACGGAAGAGAAACAGCCTCACGGGCGCCGGTAAAGGAAGTAGTGAGCGCCCAGGCCCAGCCCGGCCATGAGCAAAAGGAGGACCATCAGGGTGAGGGCGAACCCGGTGTAACCCGGCCATACCCCCAGCCAGGACTGTTCCAGGCCCTGAGTTGGGGTGGGGGCAAGTGTAAGCAGCACGGGCCGGGCCGGTCCCTGGCAGAAGCGGACTAGGACCGCGGCCAGGAAACCGTGGAGCAGCCGGGCCACGATAAAGGGACCCAGGCGCAGGTCGGTGGGGCTGACCATAGCTGCCACCTGGCCCAGGATTGATAGTCCAGCCCAACCCATGATCAGGCTGATGGCCACCAGCTTTTCCATTAAAAGGGCGCTGGTCTCACTGGCAAATTTTGCGCCCATGGTCATTTCCAAACAACCGGCAGCCAGGGCCAGGGAGGTCTCCGGGCCCAGGCCCAGGGGCCGGCCGGCATACAGGAGAAAGTTACTTAAAGGTTTCAGCACGCCCAGGAGGGTGGCCACCTGGATGATGACGCTGAAGAGGATGATAAAGCCCCCTATGGTGATGAGGGTCTGGAAGGAACTGCTCACGGCATCCCCCAGGAGCTTGCCTAAAGGGCGGCCATCCCTTTGCTGGGCCTGGATCATGGCCTGCCAGGCCCGCCGGGGCAGGGCCAGGAGGGAATAAGTTACCGGCTGGGTAGCGGGCTGCTGGCGGCCGTAGAAGCGGAACAGGACGCCTATAAGAAAATTGGCCCCGTAGTGGGCGCCAGCCAGGACCGGGCCCAGGGCCGGGTCATGGAGCATACCTACGGCTACCGCACCCAGCATAAAGAGGGGGCTGGCGTTATTGGTAAAGCAGATGAGCCGTTCCCCCTCGACCTTGGTTACCAGCCCCTGCTGGCGCAACTGGGCGGTAAGCATAGCGCTGATGGGCGAACCGGAGGTATAACCCATGGCCATCACAAAGGCGCCGTTACCGGGCACATTAAAAATCGGTCGCATGACCGGTTCCAGGAGTACCCCCAGGAAATGGACGATGCCCAGGCCCATAAAGAGCTGGGAGATTATGAAGAAGGGCAAAAGGGCGGGCACGACAATCTCCCACCAGGCCTTCAGGCCGCGCAGGGCGGCCTGAAAAACAGGCTGGGGGAATAAAATGATGGCCAGGGCCAGGACGACGACGGCTATGACCGTCAGCAGGGGCGCCAGGCCGCGGGTTACAATTACCATCTGGTGGCGCACAGGGGTCACCTCGGACTGGTATCCTTGTTATGCAATATACGCGTAAGATAGCAATTTAGAAGTAGCTAGGGGTTGACTTTTCAACCAGCAAAAGTACCATATATGTGGAGCTGCCATTAAGCTTTTACGGAACTATTTGAGCAGGAGGTTCTGGCATGAAGATTCTCGTCCTTAACTGTGGTAGTTCATCGGTGAAGTACCAGATCTTTGATATGCAGGATGAAAGGGTGCTGGCCAAAGGCCTGGTCGAAAGGATCGGCATCCCCGGTTCGGTGCTGACCCACCGCCCGGCCGGTGGCGATAAATTAGTTCGCGAAGAAGAAATAGCTGATCACAAAGAGGCCATCCGCCTTTGCCTGGAGGCTTTGACCGACCCCCATTACGGCGTGATTAAAGACTACAGTGAGATCGGCGCCGTGGGCCACCGCATTGTCCACGGGGGCACCTTCCCTCATTCCGTTCTGGTCGATGCCTCGACGAAAGAGGCTATTGGTGAGTTGGAAGCCCTGGCGCCTTTACATAACGGCGCGGCCCTGCGGGGTATCGAGGCCTGCGAAGCCATCCTACCCCATACACCTCAGGTAACGGCCTTTGATACGGCCTTTCACCAGGGTATGCCAGATTACGCCTATACCTACAGCCTGCCCTACGAGCTGTGCCAGAAACATCTGATCCGCCGCTATGGCGCCCATGGCACCTCCCACCAGTACGTCGCCCTGCGGGCTGCCGCCCTGGTAGGCAGGCCCCTGGAGGAGCTAAAGGTGATTACCTGCCACCTGGGCAATGGCTCCAGCATTACAGCCATCAAAAACGCCCGCTCTTACGATACGAGCATGGGTTTTACCCCCCTGGCCGGTTTAACGATGGGTAGCCGCTGCGGGGATATTGACCCGGCTATCGTCCCTTTCCTCATGGACAAGGAGGGCTATACACCGGCGGAGATGGACCAGCTCATGAACCGCCATTCCGGGGTCCTGGGGGTATCAGGGGTCAGTAGCGACTTCCGGGATATTGAGGCAGCCATGGCGGAGGGAAATGATCGCGCTCGCCTGGCCTGGGATATCTTTGTCCACACGGCCAAGAAGTATATCGGCGCCTACGTGGCTATCTTAAACGGGGTGGATGTTCTGGTCTTCACCGCCGGCCTGGGCGAAAACTCGGTGGCCGCCCGGGAGGCCATCTGCCAGGACATGGATTACCTGGGGATCGGCATTGACCGCGAAAAAAACCAGGTACGGGGGCGGGAGCAAGAGATTACGTCGCCCGGAGCCAGGGTCCGCACCTTTGTCATTCCCACCAACGAGGAATTAATGATCGCCCGCGATACCCTGGCCATCGTCCAGGCCCAGGCCCGTTGACACCCGGCGGTTTCTTCCGTTATAATCAACAGGGTGAATATGGTGCAAATTAGCGTTAGCGATTTGAAGTCCAGGCCGGGTAGCGAGATCGAATTTAAGACCCAGGCCAAGTGGCCCTACTTAATAACCGCGGCTGCCAGGATCCCCATCCTGGCCCCGGTACGCGTAAGTGGCAGGATAACCAACACCGGCAGGCTCCTGGTAGTTAAAGGGCAGGTGGCCACTACCCTGGAATTAACCTGCGATCGCTGCCTGGAGAAATTCCGGTACTCGGCGGTAGTACCGCTGGAAGAGGAGTATGCCGCAGCCAGCCAAATGCTAGCCGGTACGGGTGAAGATGGGGAGGCCGATGAGGTGCGGCCCCTGATAGGAGATTTTATTAATCTTCAACCGGCGGTAGAGGAAGCCCTCATCCTGGCCCTGCCCATGAAGTGGCTGTGCCGGGAGAATTGCCAGGGCCTGTGCCCCCGGTGTGGCCAGAACTTAAACGCCGGCCCCTGCCAGTGTGACGACCGGACAGTGGACCCGCGCCTGGCTATCCTGGCAGAATTGCTACGCCAAAGGGAAGGAGAGAATTAGATTGGGCGTACCCAAAAGGAGAGTATCCAGGGCCCGGAAAAACAAGCGCCGTTCCATCTGGGGGAAAATAGCCTCCCCCACCCTGGTGGAATGTCCCCAGTGTCACCAGCTAAAGCTTAACCACCGGGTTTGCCCCAAGTGTGGTTACTACAAGGGCCGCGAAGTGATTAAGGTAGCCGAGTGATTATCCCTCCGGCCAGCTTCCCAACCTTCGATTAGCAACCTCCATTTTTTAACCGGCAACTTTTGCCGGTTATTTTTTGCTTGCATAAATCTGCCATGGCCATTATACTATAACTATGGCCTGGTAATATTATTTGGTACCAGGTATGGGGTGAAATCTGTGACACGCCGGAAGGGCTCTAAAGAGGAGCGGCAGCAGGCTTTGCGCCGTTACCTGCGCAACAACCCCTTTGCTACCGATGAAGAACTGGCGGAAAAGTTTCAGGTCAGCATACCCACCATCCGCCTGGACCGCCTGGCCCTGGGCATCCCGGAGGTGCGGGAACGCATCATGACCATGGCCCGGGAAGCCAGAACCAGGATCCGGGGGGTAAAGGCGGAAGAACTGGTAGGCGAAGTGGTGGAGTTGCAGCCGGGGGTAATGGGTATCTCTATCCTGGAAATCACCCCGGAGATGCTGGTCCAGCCGGCGGGCGTGGCCCGCGGCCATTACCTGTTTGCCCAGGCCCATTCCCTGGCCCTGGCTGCTGTAGGCGCTGAGGTGGTCCTGACCAGCAGCGCCCGGGTAAGGTACCGGCGGCCGGTCTATGCCGGGGAGCGGGTGATCGCCAGGGCGATGGTCAAGGTGACCAAAGGCAGCACCTGCCTGGTATCGGTTCATTCCCGGGTGAGCGGGGAGATAGTCTTCAAAGGCCAGTTTATTATCATCACGCCGGAAAATAGGAGTGGAGGCGGGATTGATTGCGAATAGCCGTTGATGCCATGGGGGGCGACCACGCGCCCCGGGAGATTGTCCGGGGGGCGGTGGAAGCCGCCCGGGAAAAGATAGCGGATATTATCCTGGTAGGTGATAAAAGGAGCCTGGAACCAGAACTGGTACCCTTACAACCTCCCGCCACTTTAGAGATCGTCCACACGGAACAGGTAATTGAAATGGATGAGCAGCCGGCCTTGGCGTTGCGGCGCAAACGGGAGGCATCGATCATCGTGGCTACCCGGCTGGTCAAGGAGGGCCGGGCCGCAGCTGTTGTTTCCGCCGGCAGTACCGGTGCCCAGATGGCAGCCGCCCTGCTGTTTTTAGGCCGGAGCGGCAAGATCCAGCGGCCGGCCATTGCCACCATTATGCCGACCCTGAAAGGGCCCAAACTCCTCCTGGATGCCGGGGCCAATGTCGATTGCCGGCCGGAACACCTCTACGAGTTCGCTTTAATGGGGAACCTTTACGCTGCCCGGGTAATGGGGATCTCTAAACCCCGGGTGGCCTTGCTCAATATTGGTACCGAAGCCTGCAAGGGTAACGAGCAGACCCTGGGGGCATATAGCCTGCTCAAGGAAGCGGAACTCAACTTTATCGGCAATATCGAAGGCCGGGACATTTTAGCCGGCGAGGCGGATGTCATCGTCTGCGACGGGTTTGTGGGTAATGCCCTGCTGAAATTTGGCGAGGGAATGGCCCAGGCCCTCTTCACCATGATCGGGCAGGAGATTAAGAAAACCCTGCGGGCGCAGCTGGGTGCCGCTCTGGTGTTACCCGCCCTCAAGGGGCTGAAGAAACAGGTGGATTATACCGAATACGGGGGAGCACCCTTGCTGGGCGTGCAGGGCATCAGCATCATCTGCCATGGCAGCTCTAATGCGCGGGCGATCAAGAACGCCATCAAGGTGGCCAGCCGCTGTGCCGAGCAAGGACTGGTCAGCGCCCTGGGCCAATTGCCCGGCGCCGGCTATGCCGGGGAGGTGCGTCAATGCCAGCCCAGCTAAGGCCTGCTGGTATTGTCGGCACAGGGTCCTGCCTGCCGGAACGGGTGGTGACCAATGCCGAGCTGGAGAGAATAGTCGATACCAGCGATGAGTGGATTCGTACCCGGACCGGCATCCGGGAACGGCGGCTGGCCGGTCCTGATACCGCGGCTTCGGATCTCGCCGTCCCGGCGGCAGTAAAGGCCCTGGACCGGGCCGGCATCCGGCCAGAGGATTTAGACCTAATTATTGTTGCTACCGTCACGCCGGATACCCTTTTCCCGGCCACGGCCTGCCTGGTCCAGGAACGCCTGGGGGCCAGGGGCGCGGCAGCTTTTGATCTCTCCGCCGGTTGCAGCGGCTTTATCTACGGCCTGGCTGTAGCCAACCAGTTTATCTCTACCGGCGTTTACCGCACGGCGGTGGTGATTGGCGTTGAGATCCTCAGTAAGATCATTAACTGGCAGGACCGCAATACCTGCGTCCTCTTTGGCGATGGGGCCGGGGCCGTTGTTCTCCAGGCGGTAGCTCCGGGGGAGGGCATCCTGGGCTTGCACCTGGGGGCTGATGGCAACGGCGGCAACCTGCTCAGCATCCCGGCGGGCGGCTCGCGCTTGCCGGCCAGCCCCGATAGCGTCAGGGAGCAGCTACATACCATTCATATGAACGGCCCGGAGGTTTTTAAGTTTGCCGTACGAATCATGGGGGAGGCTTCCCTGAAGGCCCTGGAGCAAGCGGGCCTTACCAGGGCCGACGTGGACTTCTTGATCCCTCACCAGGCCAATATCCGCATCATCGAGGCGGCTACCAAACGCCTGGGCCTGGCGCCGGAGAAGGTTTATGTAAACTTACATCGCTACGGTAATATGTCCAGTGCCTCTATCCCGGTGGCCCTGGATGAAGCCTGCCGGGAAGGTAGGTTGCACCGGGGCGACAGGGTAGTGCTGGTAGCCTTCGGTGCCGGTTTGACCTGGGGAGCAGCCGTGCTACGATGGAGTCTTTGAGGAGGAGCCCCCCATGGGGGCTGACGCCCTCGCCGCCGAGCAAGGCTGAGCGTTAAGTTTGCTAGCCGAGAACCACCGGAGCCCGGAATCTGTACCCTCCAGCCCATAAGGCAGAGATATAGTACCCGTTAAAAGTCACCATCTCTGGCAGAGCCCTATTTACGGAGGTGATGTTTTGATGTTACATACACCCCTGTGCGATCTCCTGGGGATTACCTATCCCATTATCCAGGGCGGTATGGCCTGGGTAGCTACCGGTGAACTGGCGGCAGCGGTTTCCGCCGCCGGGGGCCTGGGGATTATCGGTGCCGGTAGCGCCCCGCCAGAAGCTGTACGGCAAGAGATCCGCAAGGTCCGGGAACGGACGGATCGGCCCTTCGGGGTGAACATTTACTATATGTCACCCTATGTGGAAGAGCTGGTGGACCTGGTCTGCGCGGAAAGGGTGCCGGTGGTTACCAGCGGGGCCGGTAACCCGGGCAAGCACCTGCCCCAATTAAAGGACGCCGGGGTTAAGGTAATCCCGGTGGTAGCTTCCGTAGCCCTGGCCAGGCGGTTGGAGCGCCTGGGTGTCGATGCCCTGGTGGCCGAAGGCATGGAATGTGGCGGCCATATCGGGGAGATCGCCACCATGCCCCTGGTACCCCAGATCGTGGACGCCGTAAAAATACCAGTTATTGCCGCCGGTGGCATCGCCGACGGCCGCGGCCTGGTAGCGGCCCTGGCCCTGGGTGCGGCCGGGGTGCAGATGGGGACCCGCTTTATCTGCGCCACGGAGTGCACCGTCCATCCCAATTACAAACAGGCGGTATTAAAAGCCGGGGACCGGGACACTGTCGTCACAGGCATGACCGGGCATTACGTACGGGTGTTGAAGAATAAACTGACGCGGCAGTTTGAAGAGCTGGCTGCCCGCGGCGCTACCTGGGAGGAGATGGATCGCCTGGGTACCGGCAAGCTCCGCGCCGCCGTTGTGGAAGGTGACGTAGAGTACGGCTCCCTGATGGCTGGCCAGAGCGCGGCCCTGGTGCGGGAGATCAAACCGGCGGTGGCGATTATCGAGGAAGTAATGGCCGAAGCGGAGACAGTAATCTCCAGCTTTGCCAGGCTGGTAAGGGGGTAAAATCATGCCAGGCATCGCCTTTGTCTTTCCCGGCCAGGGTTCCCAGTACCCGGGCATGGGCCAGGAGCTGGCCAGGCGTTACCCGGAGGCAGCCGCTGTTTTTCAAGAAGCCGAAGCAGCCCTGGGGTGGCCGGTGGCCGAGCTGTGTTTCACTGGACCGGCGGAAGCATTAACGCGGACCGAAAATACCCAGCCGGCCGTACTGACGGTTAGCATTGCCTGCTACCGGGTGTTAGAGGCCCACGGTATCAGGCCGGGGGCGGTAGCTGGCCATAGCCTGGGGGAATACAGTGCCCTGGTGGCTGCTGGCAGCCTGGACTTTACCACAGCGGTCCAACTGGTAGAAAAGCGGGCGCGGTTTATGGCCGGCGCTGTACCGGCAGGCCAGGGTGGCATGGTAGCCGTGCTGGGCCTGGCGGCAGATAGGGTAGCTGCCCTGTGCCGCCAGGTAAAGACAGGTACGGCCGAGGCGGCCAACCTGAACGCCCCGGGGCAGGTGGTAGTCGCCGGCGATGAGGAGGGCCTGGCGGCGCTAACCGCCCTGGCCCGGGAAGCAGGGGCGAAGAGGGTCCTCCCCCTCCAGGTCAGCGGCCCCTTCCACTCTAGCCTGATGGCTCCGGCGGCCCGGGAACTGGGCCAGGTCTTAGCTGGTATTTCCCTGGAGGATCCCCGGGTGCCCCTGGTAGCTAATGTCACGGCTGACTATGCCCGCACGGCGGAAGAGGTACGGGCCAACCTGATCCAACAGGTGGCCAGCCCGGTACGCTGGGAGGAAAGTATCCACCGCCTGCTGGACGATGGCTATCGTACCTTTGTGGAAGTGGGGCCGGGGGAGGTTTTAAGCGGCCTGATTAAACGTATCGATCGCCAGGCTACTATTACCCGGGTAGAAAATAGCCAGACCCTGGAGAAAACCCTTGCTTTACTACAGGAGGCTCAATAAAATGATACTTGAAGGCCAGGTGGCAGTAGTGACCGGGGCCTCCCGGGGTATAGGCCGGGCTACGGCCCTGCAGCTTGCCCGGGCCGGGGCCAGGGTGGTAGTCAATTACGCCCGTCAGGCCGCGGCAGCGGCCGAGGTAGTGGCCGCCATTGAGGCTAGCGGCGGCCAGGCCGTAGCCGTTGCCGCCGACGTGGGCGATCAGGGAGCAGCCCGGGATTTAATCCAGGCGGCCCAGGACCATTTCGGCCGGGTGGACATCCTGGTCAACAACGCTGGCATTGCCAGGGATAACCTGGCCGCCAGGCTCAAGCCCGAGGATTGGGCCGCTGTCCTTAATACCAACCTGACTGGCGTCTTCAATTGCTGCCAGGCTGTCCTGAAGCCCATGCTCCGCCAGCGCCAGGGCCGGATAATCAACCTGACCTCCGTAGTAGGTTTGCGCGGCAATGTCGGCCAGGTGAATTACGCCGCGGCCAAGGCCGGGGTTATCGGCTTGACCAGATCCCTGGCTAAAGAGGTAGCCTCACGGGGCATCCTGGTTAATGCTGTGGCTCCGGGTTTTATCGCTACCGAGATGACAGCGGCCTTAAAAGGGGAGGCCCGGGAAGAATTTTACCACCACATCCCCCTGGGCCGGCCCGGTGAGCCGGAGGAGGTCGCTGAGGTTATTCTTTTTCTGGCTTCGCCGGCGGCCAGGTACATTACCGGCCAGGTCATAACCGTCGACGGCGGCCTGACCCTAACCCTGTAGAGGTGGGTCTCTCACATCCCATATAAGAAGGAGGTGAGGTCAGTGGACGTGTTTGCCAAGATCAGGTCTATTGTGGCCGAGCAGCTTGGGGTCGAGGAAGACGAGATTACCATGGAAACCTCTTTTGAAGACTTGAACGCTGATTCCCTGGATATCGTCGAACTTATCATGGCCCTGGAAGAGGAGTTTGACCTGGAAATTCCTGATGAGGATGCTGAAAAGCTGACGACAGTTGGGGCCGCAGTAACCTACATCAAGGAACATAGTAAATAAAACCTGTCGGGGAAGTCCCGTGCTGGAACGGGACTTCCCTTAGAATGGGGGAGAGCAATGCAGAAGCGTGTGGTCATAACCGGCCTGGGGGTCATATCCCCCATGGGTACCGGTAAAGATAAATTCTGGCAGGCCCTGGTGGCCGGTCAGTCAGGCATTGGCCCCATTACGCGTTTTGATAGCAGGGAAATGGCTGTCCATTTTGCCGGGGAAGTGAAGGACTTTGATCCGGGGGCTTTCTTTGAACGTAAAGAAGCCCGGCGCATGGATCGCTTTACCCAGTACGCTGTAGCCGCAGCTCGCATGGCGGTGACTGATGCCGCCCTGGACCTGGAGGAAGAGGACCGGGACCGGGTGGGGGTTATCTTTGCCACCGGCATTGGCGGGATGGAAACCTTTGAGGACCAGACGCGGGTCCTGATGGAGAAGGGCCCCAACCGGGTCAGCCCCTTTTTTGTGCCCATGATGATCGCCAATATGGCTGCCGGGCAGATCTCTATTAATTTGGGCGTCCACGGGGTAAACTTTACAATAGTCAATGCCTGCGCTTCCGGGGCCAATGCCATTGGCGAGGCCTTGCGCACTCTGCAACGAGGGGATGCCGAGGTAATTGTGACCGGCGGGAGTGAGGCCTGCGTGACGCCCCTGACGGTGGCCGGGTTTGCTGCTATGAAGGCCCTTTCCACCCGCAATGAAGAGCCGACCAGGGCCAGTCGCCCCTTTGACCGGGGGCGGGATGGCTTTGTCCTGGGCGAGGGCGCGGGGGTAATGGTCCTGGAAACCCTGGAACATGCTACCGCCCGCGGTGCCCGCATCTATGCGGAATTAGCCGGTTATGGCTGCACGGCCGACGCCTATCACATCACGGCTCCCGCACCCGACGGAGTGGCGGCCAGCCGGGTTATGGCCCTGGCCCTCCAGGATGCTGGTCTACCACCGGAAGCCGTGGACTACATCAATGCCCACGGTACCTCGACCGAGCTGAACGACCGCCAGGAGACCCAGGCCGTGAAAAAGGTCTTTGGTGACCACGCCTATCGCCTGGCCATCAGTTCTACCAAATCCATGACCGGTCACCTCCTGGGGGCTGCCGGGGCTGTCGAACTGGTAGCAACGGCCCTGGCGATCCATACGGGCATTATCCCGCCGACCATTAATTACGAAGAGCCGGATCCTGACTGCGACCTGGATTATGTGCCCAACGTGGCCCGGAAGCAGGAGATCAGAGCCGCTATGTCTAACTCCTTCGGTTTCGGCGGTCATAATGTGGCTGTTGTCCTGCGTAAACCTTAAAAGCGAATTCTACTACCGGTGCGAGGCTTACAGAACTTGGCTAACAATACCCGACAGGAAGAGTTAAAGCAGTTTTTGCAGCGCTTTCGCCTGGAAGTTACCGACCTGGAAGGCCTGAATACAGCCCTGACCCATCCCACCTATGCCTATGAACACCAGTTACCCCACGATAACCAGCGCCTGGAGTTTCTGGGGGATGCCGTCCTGGGGCTGGTCATTGCCACCTACCTCTTCCAGGAGTTTCCCCACCTGCCGGAGGGTGATTTGACCCGTATGCGGGCGGCCGTAGTCTGTGAGGCCAGCCTGGTAAAAGTAGCAAGGCAGATTAAGCTGGGGGAATTACTCCTCCTGGGGCAGGGGGAAGAAAATAGCGGTGGTCGCCAGCGGCCGTCCAACCTGGCCGATGCCCTGGAGGCAGTGATTGGCAGCCTTTATCTGGCCGGTGGCTTAGAAACGGCGCGGGGATTTATCCTGCAGCTTTTTGCCCCGGCCCTGAAACTCTTAAAAAGTACCGGCGTCATTGACAGCAAGTCGGCCTTGCAGGAGTTTATCCAGCAGCAAGGAACAGAAAATGTAACCTATAAAATCCTGGAGGAATGGGGGCCAGACCACGCCAGGGGTTACAGGGCGGGGGTATTCTTCCGTAACCGTCTCCTGGCTACCGGGGAGGGACACAGCAAAAAAGAGGCCGAACAAGAAGCCGCCCGGGCTGCCCTGGCTTTGATGAAGATCCAGGGATAACCCTCAATTTATTCTTTTCAGTCCATTCGATCAGGAAGGAATTGGTGCCCTGGATGTCGAATAACTTACGGGTGCAAAGGGCGGTAGAGATAGGGAGGAGGAAGTAATGGAAGTTCTAAAGGTTTCGGCCCAGTCCAACCCCAAAGCTGTAGCTGGAGCCCTGGCAGCCGTCTTCCGGCAGTACGGTAAGGCTGAAGTCCAGGCTGTGGGGGCAGGGGCGGTTAACCAGGCCGTCAAGGCCATAGCCATTGCCAGGGGTTTCATTGCCCCCAATGGCATTGACCTGGTGATGATACCTGCCTTCGCGGAAATTAATATTAACGGCGAAGAGAGAACGGCGATCAAGTTTATTGTTGAACCACGTTAAAGGGAAATGGCAAACTGCTCTCTGAGCAGTTTTATTTTTGGAGGGTGGAATGTACCTCAAAGGCGTTGAATTACAGGGTTTCAAGACCTTTGTCGACCGCTCGAAGCTGGAATTCGGCCCCGGCGTGACAGCCATTGTGGGACCGAACGGCAGCGGCAAAAGCAACATCGCTGACGCCATATTATGGGTCCTGGGTGAACAGAGCGCCAAAACTTTACGCGGGGCGCGCATGGACGACGTGATCTTTGCCGGGAGCGAAAAGCGGCGGCCGGTGGGCATGGCGGAAGTGACTTTGAACCTGGATAACAGCGACGGCAGCCTCCCCCTGGCTTTTCAAGAGGTAGATGTTACCCGGCGCTTTTTTCG